>NZ_JBFBJY010000001.1:0-95623 GCF_040702125.1 Kitasatospora sp. NPDC085895
TGGGGGTGGGCATTGGCGTCCGTGGGGCCGCCGTGGGTGGCCCACCGGGTGTGGCCGATGCCGGTGGTGCCCGCCGGCAGCGGGGTCTCGGCAAGGGACTTCTGGAGGTTGGCGAGCTTGCCGGCCCGCTTGTCGGTGGCGAGGCTCCACTGCCCGTCGAGCCCCTGGGTCTGCACGGCCACACCGGCGGAGTCGTACCCCCGGTACTCCAGCCGCTGCAGGCCTGCGATCACTACGTCCAGGGCCGACTGGGACCCCACATATCCAACGATTCCGCACATGCGTGCCAGCATATGCGGCGTTTCGTTCACCCAGGTCACGCTCACCGCTCACCCCGGTCACGCCTTGCCGACACCGCGCGTGACCGATGCCACAGCATCCCGCCGCGCCCGGACGGACCACAATGGGGATGTGCTGACCGAACTCTGTACGAGGGGCGCCGCCCAGGCGCCCACCCCCTCCCCGTACGTGGATCTGGACCGGGCCGAGTGGAGCGCGCTGCGCGAGCGCACCCCGCTGCCCCTGACCGCCGACGAGGTCGAGCGGCTGCGCGGCCTGGGCACCGCACTGGACCTGGACGAGGTCAGGGACGTCTACCTGCCGCTGTCCCGGCTGCTGAACCTCTACATCCACGCGACGCACGAGCTGCGCGGCGCGGTGGGCACCTTCCTGGACACGCCGGACACCGAGCGCTCCCGGACCCCGTTCGTCATCGGCGTGGCCGGCTCGGTCGCGGTCGGCAAGTCGACGACCGCCCGGCTGCTGCAGGCGCTGCTGGCCCGCTGGCCCGAGCACCCACGGGTCGAACTGGTCACCACCGACGGCTTCCTGCTGCCCAACGCCGAACTGCGCCGGCGCGGCCTGATGGCCCGCAAGGGCTTCCCCGAGTCGTACGACCGGCGGGCGCTGATGCGGTTCGTCGCCGACGTGAAGGCGGGCAAGGACAGGGTCACCGCCCCGGTCTACTCGCACCTGGTGTACGACATCGTGCCGGACGAGCGGCTGACGGTGGAACGCCCGGACATCCTCATCGTGGAGGGCCTGAACGTCCTTCAGCCCGCCCTCCCCGGCACCGACGGCCGCACCCGGCTGGCCGTCGCCGACTACTTCGACTTCTCCATCTACGTCGACGCGCGCACCGACGACATCGAACGCTGGTACCTCGACCGCTTCCGCAAGCTCCGCGAAACGGCCTTCCAGGACCCGAACTCCTACTTCCGGCGCTTCACCGAGGTCCCCGAGGAGGAGGCGATGGACTACGGCCGCCAGGTCTGGCGCACCATCAACAAGCCCAACCTGCTGGAGAACGTGCTGCCGACCCGCGGCCGGGCCACCCTGATCCTCCAGAAGGGCCAGGACCACAAGGTCCGCCGGGCCCGGCTCCGCAAGCTCTGACGCCGCCCTGGCGGCGCGCCGCCTGACGGGGAACCACGAGGGGCGGGCAGGACCGGTCTCCGGTCCTGCCCGCCCCTCGGCGCCGGGCGACGGGGCGTCAGCCCAGGTGGGTCTTCACCACCGCGGCGAGCCGCTCGGCGACGGCCTTCGCGCGGGCCTCGTCGGCGGCCTCGACCATGACGCGGACGAGCGGTTCGGTGCCGGACGGGCGCAGCAGCACCCGGCCGGTGGTGCCGAGTTCGGCCTCGGCCTCGGCGACCGCGGCGGTCAGCTCGGCGCAGCTGGCGACCCGGCTCCGGTCGACGCCCTTGACGTTGATCAGGACCTGCGGCAGACGGGTCATCACGGTGGCGAGGTCGGCCAGCGGCTGCTTGGTGGCGGCCAGTCGCGCGCCCAGCATCAGGCCGGTGAGGGTGCCGTCGCCGGTGGTGGCGTGGTCGAGCAGGATGACGTGGCCGGACTGCTCGCCGCCGAGCGCGAAGCCGTGCTGCTTCATCGCCTCCAGCACGTAGCGGTCGCCGACCGCGGTCTGCACCAGGTCGATGCCCTCGCGCTCCATGGCCAGCTTGAAGCCCAGGTTGGACATCACCGTGACGACGGCGGTGTTGCCGCGCAGCGTGCCCGCCTCCTTCATGGCGACGGCCAGGACGGCGATGATCTGGTCGCCGTCGACCTCGTTGCCGTCCGCGTCGGCGGCCAGGCAGCGGTCGGCGTCGCCGTCCAGGGCGATGCCGAGGTCGGCGCGGTGCTCCTTCATGGCGGCACGGAGCTTGTCCAGGTGGGTGGAGCCGACGCCGTCGTTGATGTTCAGGCCGTCGGGCTCGGCGCCCAGGGTGTAGACGACCTCGGCGCCGGCGCGGGCGAAGGCCTCGGGGGCGACCCGGGCGGCCGCGCCGTGGGCGCCGTCGATCACCACGCGGACGCCGTCGAGCCGGTTCGGGAGGACGGCGACGAGGTGGGCGACGTACTTGTCGAAGCCCTCGGTGTACCGGCGGACGCGGCCGACGGCGGCGCCGGTGGGGCGCTTCCAGTCCTCGCTGCCGCCGACGCCGTAGCGGCGGTAGTGCTCCTCGATGGCGTCCTCGATGGCGTCGTCCAGCTTGTGGCCGCCGCGGGCGAGGAACTTGATGCCGTTGTCGGGCATGGCGTTGTGGCTGGCGGACAGCATGACGCCGAAGTCCGCGCCGAGCGCGCCGGTGAGGTAGGCGACGGCCGGGGTCGGCAGCACGCCGACCCGCAGCACGTCCACGCCGGCGCTGGCCAGGCCCGCGATGACGGCGGCCTCCAGGAACTCTCCGGAGGCGCGCGGGTCGCGCCCGACCACGGCCACCGGCCGGTGCCCCTCGAAGGCGCCGGCGTCGCCGAGCACGTGTGCCGCAGCGACCGACAGGCCGAGGGCCAGTTCGGCGGTCAGGCCCTCGTTGGCCACGCCGCGTACCCCGTCCGTACCGAAGAGTCGTCCCACTGTTCCCGTCCTTTTCGCCCTGCTCGTTGTTCCTTTACCCTCCCGCCGTCCGCACCGGGCGGGAGAGCACGACGCCCCGGAGTACACGAGGTACTCCGGGGCGTACGGGTTGCACCGGGGGGCGCACCACCGGAGCGGCACGCACCCCCGGGGTGCAATTAGCGCTTGCTGTACTGCGGCGCCTTGCGGGCCTTCTTGAGACCGGCCTTCTTGCGCTCGACGGCGCGGGCGTCACGGGTCAGGAAGCCGGCCTTCTTGAGCGGGCCGCGGTTGTTGTCCACGTCCGCCTCGTTGAGGGCACGGGCCACGCCGAGGCGCAGCGCGTAGGCCTGACCGGAGACGCCGCCACCCGCGATGCGGGCCACGACGTCGTAGCGGCCGTCGAGCTCGAGGAGCTTGAACGGCTCGTTGACGGTCTGCTGGTGCACCTTGTTGGGGAAGTAGTTCTCCAGGGTGCGACCGTTGATCTTCCACTGGCCGGTGCCCGGGACGATGCGCACGCGGGCGATCGCCTCCTTGCGGCGGCCGAGGCCGGCGCCGGGGGTGGCCTCGCCGAAGCGGCCGGCCAGCGACTCGGTGGTGTACTCGGTCTCCGAGGTGTACTCCTCGACGTTCTCGTCGAAGTCGACCTCGAGGGTGTTCTCGATGGCAGTCTCGGCCACGGTGTTCCTCAGCTCTCGCTACTCAGTGATGGGGTCTTGCGGCCGGAATTACTGCGCGACCTGGGTGATCTCGAACGGCACCGGCTGCTGGGCAGCGTGCGGGTGCTGGTCGCCCGAGTAGACCTTGAGCTTCGAGAGCATCTGACGGCCGAGGCTGTTCTTCGGGATCATGCCCTTGATGGCCTTCTCGACGGCCTTCTCCGGGTTCTTGTCCAGGAGGTCGTCGTAGCGCACCGAGCGGAGACCGCCCGGGAAGCCGCTGTGGCGGTAGGCCATCTTCTGGGTCTTCTTGTTGCCCGACAGGTGCACCTTGTCGGCGTTGATGATGATGACGAAGTCACCAGTGTCAACGTGCGGCGCGTAGATCGCCTTGTGCTTGCCCCGCAGGAGGTTGGCGGCCTGGGAGGCCAGGCGGCCGAGCACGACGTCGGTCGCGTCGATGACGTGCCACTGACGCTGGACGTCGCCGGGCTTGGGGCTGTACGTACGCACGGTCGTAGCCTTCGCTTTTCAGTGAGTGGGTCCTGACAGGAGCACCGGACGATGAGAACAGCTCGACCCACCTTGGACGCAATTCAAGGGGAGCCGCTGATCGTCGGCCAGATGTCTCCGGCGTACCGACCTCTCACGTGAGATAGAGCGAGCCAATACGCACAACAAGTCGCCAGCTTACCGGGCGCCCCGCGGGGGGTCAAAACGCCTCAGCGGTCGCGCACCACCCGGGTCTCGTCCCAGACCGGCTCCGGCGACTCGTAGACCCGGCCGTCCGAGCCGAACACCAGGTAGCGGTCGAAGCTGCGGGCGAACCAGCGGTCGTGGGTGACGCACAGCACGGTGCCGTCGAACGCCTCCAGGCCCTGCTGCAGCGCCTCGGCGCTCTCCAGGTCCAGGTTGTCGGTGGGCTCGTCGAGCAGCAGCGCCGTCACGCCGGACAGCTCCAGCTTGAGGATCATCAGCCGGGCCTGCTGGCCGCCGGAGAGCGACTCGAACTTCTGCTCCTCCTGGCGGTCGAGCTCGTACCGGCGCAGCGCGGCCATCGCGGCGCCGCGGCCGAGGGCGTGCTCCTCCTCCAGGACGGTGCGGATCGTGCGGCCGAACAGCTCCGGGTGGGCGTGGGTCTGCCGGAAGTGGCCGGGCACCACGCGGGCGCCGAGCTTCCAGTCGCCCTCGTGCTTCACCGTGCCGTCGCCGGCCAGCAGCCGCAGGAAGTGCGACTTGCCGGAGCCGTTCGAGCCGAGCACCGCGACCCGCTCGCCGTAGAAGACCTCCAGGTCGAAGGGCTTCATCAGGCCGCTGAGCTCCAGGCCCTTCACGGTGAAGGCGCGCACGCCGGTGCGGCCGCCCTTGAGGCGCATGGTGATCGACTGCTCGCGCGGCGGCGCCTCCGGCGGGCCGGCGTCCTCGAACTTCTTGAGCCTGGTCTGCGCCGCGGCGTACCGGGAGGCCATCTCGTGGCTGACCGCGGCCGCCTGGCGCAGGGTGACGACGAGCTTCTTGAGCTTGGCGTGCTCCTCGTCCCAGCGGCGGCGGAGCTCCTCGAAGCGCTCGAAGCGGGCGCGGCGGGCGTCGTGGAAGGAGTCGAAGCCGCCGCCGTGCACCCAGACGCTGCTGCCGGCCGCGCCGGTCTCGACGCTGATGATCTTCTCGGCGGTGCGGGAGAGCAGCTCGCGGTCGTGCGAGATGAAGAGCACGGTCTTGTTGGTGGCCTTGATGGCCTCCTCCAGCCAGCGCTTGCCGGGCACGTCGAGGTAGTTGTCCGGCTCGTCGAGCAGCAGGACCTCCTCGGGGCCGCGGAGCAGCGCCTCCAGGACGAGCCGCTTCTGCTCGCCGCCTGAGAGGGTGTTCAGGCCGCGGAACTGGGCGCGGTCGAAGGGCATGCCGAGGGCGGCGGTGGTGCAGACGTCCCAGACCGTCTCGTAGTCGTAGCCGTCGGCGTCCGCCCAGTCGGCGAGCGCCTGGGCGTAGCGCATCTGGGTCTTCTCGTCGTCCTGGGCGAGCATGGCGAGCTCGGCGGCGTCCACCGCGCGGGCGGCGGTGGCGATCCGCTCGGGGGCGACGGAGACCAGCAGGTCGCGGACGGAGGCGTCGGCGGGCAGGGCGCCGGGGGTCTCGCGGTGGTCCTCGCGGCCGGTGGTGCCGACGAACTGGCGCATCACGCCGAGGCCGCCGGTGACGGTGACGGTGCCGCCGTGCGGCTGCACGTCGCCGGCGATCATGCGGAGCAGGGTGGTCTTGCCGGCGCCGTTGGCGCCGACCAGCGCGACCGCGGCGCCCTCGCCGACCCGGAAGGACGCGTCGTCGAACAGCACCCGCCCGTCCGGCAGGTAGTACTCAAGGTGCGAAATCTCGACGTGTCCCATGCGTCGGATTGTGCCAAGCGGGCGCGCCGGGCCCCAAACCGTTTTACCGCCGGGCCGGCGTGACGTTCACCGCCGCACCGGCGTCACGCCTGGCCGGGCAGGGTCCGCATCCGGCGGGCGAGGCGGTTGCGTTCGGCGAGCTCGCCGTCGGCGGGGTAGCCGACCTCCTCCAGGGTGAGGCCGTGCGGGCGGACAACGTTGACCGCGGAGTTGCGGACCCGGCCGGCGAGCACCTGGCCGGGGAAGTCGACCGGCCGGTGGCCGTCGCCGACCAGCAGCATCGCGCCGACCAGCGAGCGGACCATGTTGTGGCAGAAGGCGTCGGCGCGCACCGTCGCGACGGCGAGGCTGCCCTCCTGGGCGGCGTAGGTGTCAATCGGCACCCGCTCCCAGTGCAGTTCGAGCAGGGTGCGGATGGTGGTGGCGCCCTCGCGCTTCTTGCAGTACGCGGCGAAGTCGTGCTCGCCGAGCAGCAGCCGGGCGGCCTCGTTCATCCTCTCGACGTCGACCGGGCGGTCGTGCCACAGGACGTGGCCGCGCAGCAGCGGGTCGACGCCGCCGGGGTGGTCGGCCACCCGGTAGGCGTAGCGGCGCCAGACCGCGGCGAAGCGGGCGTCGAAGCCGTGCGGGGCCTCGGAGATCCGGTAGACGCGGACGTCGGCGGGGAGCCGGCCGGCGAGGCGGCGGAGCAGCTTCTCGCCGTGCTCGGCCCACAGCTGTTCGGGGAGGTCGACGTGGGCGACCTGGCCGCGGGCGTGCACACCGGCGTCGGTGCGGCCGGCCACGGTCAGCGGGAAGCCGATGGCGCTGCGGGTGACGACCTGCAGGGCGTTCTCGATCTCCTCCTGGACGGTGCGCCGCCCCCGCTGGCGGGCCCAGCCGGAGAAGTCCGCGCCGTGGTAGGCGAGGTCGAGCCGGATCCGGCGGAAGCCCTCGGCCGGGCCGTCCTTGACGGGGGGCTGCTCGGCACAGTCGTTGGCCACTTCGTTCTCCTGGGAGGGCTGCCTGCGGGAAGTGCTCGGGCCCGCCCTCCCCACGGATGGGGAGGGCGGGCCCGGGTGACACCTTGGGGGCGTCAGGCCTCGGTGGTCTCCGCGGCCTCGGCCTCGTCGGCCTTGGTCTCCTCGACCTTGGCCTCCTCGGCCTCCTTGACCGCGCGCTTGGCGGCGGCCTCGGCCTCGGCGACGGTGGCCTTGGTGGCGATCTCGCCCTCGACCAGCTCGATCACGGCCATCGGGGCGTTGTCGCCGCGACGGGTGCCGATCTTGGTGATGCGGGTGTAACCGCCGGGACGGTTCTCGAAGCGCGGCGCGATCTCGGTGAAGAGGGTGTGCAGCACCGAGACGTCGGTGATGGTCTTGCGCACCAGGCGACGGTTGTGGATGTCGCCCTTCTTCGCCTTGGTGATCAGCTTCTCCGCCAGCGGGCGCAGGCGGCGGGCCTTGGCCTCGGTGGTGGTGATGCGGCCGTACTGGAACAGCTCACGGGCCAGACCGGCGAGCAGCAGGGGCTCGTGGTGCGGGCCGCCGCCGAGGCGGGCACCCTTGGTGGGACGCGGCATGGAATGACTCCTCGTATCTCCGACTGCGGCCGTACCAGGTACCGCAGCGGGCGTACGGGCACCGTGCCCGTACGACTTGCACGGTGGCGGGGGCGGTCCGCGAAGGGCCGCCCCCGTCCCGAATTCTTCTTAGTACTGCTCGGTCTCCGCGTAGCCCTGGTCGTCCAGGTCGTCGGCGCCGAAGGCGTCGGCGGCGGCGGTCGGGTCGAACCCGGGCGGGCTGTCCTTGAGGGCCAGGCCCATGCCGGCCAGCTTCGCCTTGACCTCGTCGATCGACTTCGCACCGAAGTTGCGGATGTCGAGCAGGTCGGCCTCCGAGCGGGCGACGAGCTCACCCACGGTGTGGATGCCCTCGCGCTTGAGGCAGTTGTAGGAGCGGACGGTGAGCTCCAGCTCCTCGATCGGCAGCGCCAGGTCGGCGGCCAGGGCGGCGTCCGTCGGGGACGGGCCCATGTCGATGCCCTCGGCGTCGATGTTCAGCTCGCGGGCGAGGCCGAACAGCTCCACCAGGGTCTTGCCGGCCGAGGCCATGGCGTCGCGGGGACGCATGGCGGGCTTGGTCTCGACGTCGACGATGAGCTTGTCGAAGTCGGTCCGCTGCTCGACTCGGGTGGCCTCGACCTTGTAGGTGACCTTCAGCACGGGGCTGTAGATCGAGTCGACCGGGATGCGGCCGATCTCCTGGCCGGAGGCCTTGTTCTGGACGGCGGAGACGTAGCCGCGACCGCGCTCGACGGTCAGCTCCATCTCCAGCTTGCCCTTGCCGTTGAGCGTGGCGAGGACGAGCTCGGGGTTGTGCACCTCGACACCCGCCGGCGGGGCGATGTCGGCGGCGGTGACCACACCCGGGCCCTGCTTGCGCAGGTACATCACGACCGGCTCGTCGTGCTCCGAGGAGACGACCAGCTGCTTGATGTTGAGGATGAGGTCGGTCACGTCCTCCTTGACGCCCGGCACGGTGGTGAACTCGTGCAGGACGCCGTCGATCCGGATGCTGGTGACAGCGGCACCGGGGATCGAGGAGAGGAGGGTGCGGCGGAGCGAGTTGCCGAGGGTGTAGCCGAAGCCCGGCTCCAGCGGCTCGATCACGAACCGCGAGCGGAATTCGTCGACGACCTCTTCGGTCAGCGAGGGACGCTGAGCGATCAGCATGAGAGGTGTTCCTCCAGTTGTCTTCGGCACCCACTATTTGATGCCGATGGACTCAAGCGTACGGCCTCCCGCACCAGGCGGGAGGCCGACGCACGTGCTACTGCGGACCCGTGCGGGGCCGCCGGGGCCCGAAGGCGCAGCGTCAGACGCGGCGGCGCTTCGGCGGACGGCAGCCGTTGTGCGGGGTGGGGGTGACGTCCTGGATCGAGCCGACCTCGAGGCCGGTGGCCTGGAGGGAGCGGATCGCGGTCTCACGGCCGGAGCCCGGACCCTTGACGAAGACGTCGACCTTGCGCATGCCGTGCTCCTGCGCACGACGCGCGGCGGCCTCGGCGGCCATCTGCGCGGCGAACGGGGTGGACTTGCGCGAGCCCTTGAAGCCGACGTGGCCGGCAGAGGCCCAGGAGATCACGTTGCCCGAGGGGTCGGTGATCGAAACGATGGTGTTGTTGAACGTGCTCTTGATGTGGGCGTGCCCGTGAGCGACGTTCTTCTTCTCCTTGCGGCGGATCTTCTTCGCGCCGGCAGCCTGACGACCCTTGGGGGGCATAAGTCTGTTCTCCTGATGAGGTGGTCGGTCCGCTAACCCGCGGGCCGGAGGGATGTCCGGTTACGGGACGGACTACTTCTTGCCCGGCTTCTTCTTGCCGGCAATCGCGCGACGCGGGCCCTTGCGGGTACGCGCGTTGGTGTGGGTGCGCTGGCCGCGGACGGGCAGACCGCGGCGGTGGCGCAGGCCCTCGTAGCAGCCGATCTCGACCTTGCGGCGGATGTCGGCGGCGACCTCACGGCGGAGGTCACCCTCCACCTTGTAGTTGGCGTCGATGTACTCGCGCAGCTTGATGAGGTCTTCCTCGGAGATGTCGCGAACCCGGACGTCGGGGCTCACGCCGGTCTCGGCGAGGGTCTGCTGGGCGCGGGTGCGGCCGATGCCGTACACGTACGTGAGGGCGATCTCGATCCGCTTCTCGCGGGGGAGATCAACGCCGGCGAGGCGTGCCATTCATGGCTCCTGTGGTTCTTCAGAGGTCTTGCGTGCCGCCTACTCCGTCGCCTCTCGGCGAGGGAGCCCCGGCCTCTGACCGGGGGTGGCAGTCCGTCCCTCGGGGGGTCGGATCGGGCAGCCCGCGTATGACGTTGTGCGCGTCGCGCGAAGTACTACGAGAAATGCTGGGAGAGATCAGCCCTGGCGCTGCTTGTGGCGCAGGTTGTCGCAGATCACCATGACCCGGCCGTGGCGGCGGATCACCTTGCACTTGTCGCAGATCTTCTTGACGCTCGGCTTGACCTTCATGTTCAGGTTCTCCGGGTCTAGATCTGACGGTTTGCTTACTTGTAGCGGTAGACGATCCGACCACGCGTCAGGTCGTAGGGGCTCAGCTCCACCACGACCCGGTCGTCCGGGAGGATACGGATGTAGTGCATCCGCATCTTGCCGCTGATGTGCGCGAGGACCTTGTGACCGTTCTGCAGCTCGACCTTGAACATGGCGTTCGGAAGAGACTCGATCACGGTGCCCTCGATCTCAATGGCGCCTTGCTTCTTTGCCATGAACTGCGAGATCCACCTTCCGGGGCCGGCTACCGCATGCGGCACGCTCGTGCGAGCCTGGGTCCACCCCACCCCTGCCTGGAAAGAGCCCTCGCGGGATTCCTGCTTGGGAAGAGGGCGTGCCGAAGCACGCTACGAGTGAGCCGACGCATCAGTCTACGACAGGCTCCAAGCGGACGCCAAAACGGCTCGGCCGGTCACGCTCGGTACTGGGCGGGCACCGGCACGACCGGCTGGACCACCGCGGTGCAGGCCGCGCAGCGGCGGGCGGCCTCGGGGATCTCGGTCAGGCACTCGGGGCAGGGGCGCTTCGGGGTCTTCGGCTTCTTCGGCATGTAGCGGGCGGTGGCCTTGGTCACCGGCAGCACGACGCAGAAGTACAGCACGGCGGCGGTCAGCACGAAGGCGATCAGGACGTTGAGGAACTGCCCGTACGGGAAGGTCACCCCGCCGATCGTCGCCTTGTAGCTGGCGAAGTCGCCCGCGGCGCCGACCACCACGCCCACCAGCGGGGTGAGGAACGCCGTGACGAAGCCGGTCACGACGGCGGTGAACGCCGCACCGATGACCACACCGACGGCCATGTCGACGACGTTCCCGCGCATCATGAAGTCACGGAAGCCCTTGAGCACTGTTCTCTCTTCTCCTCGTACGGCTGTCAGCAGACAAAAATAGGGCGAAGGACCCGGAGGGCGAAACCTCCGGGTCCTTCGCTCCTGTCCGTCCGGGTCAGGCCAGCGGGTCCGGGGCCGCGGTGACGCCCAGCTTGGCCAGCTCCGCGCGGCCGCCGTCGAAGGCCGTGAGCACCAGCGGGCCCTGCTCGGTGACGGCCACCGAGTGCTCCCAGTGCGAGGCCCAGCTCTTGTCGGTGGTGACGACCGTCCAGTCGTCCTCCAGCACGGCGGAGTGCGGGGTGCCGAGCGTCACCATCGGCTCGATCGCCAGCACGGTGCCCGGGATCAGCTTCGGGCCCTTGCCGCGGCCGGCCACGTAGTTCAGCACGTGCGGCTCCATGTGCATCGCGGTGCCGATGCCGTGGCCGCCGTAGCCCTCGACGATGCCCCACTTGCCCTTGGGGGGCAGCGGCTGGCGGCGGATGAACGACTCGATCGAGCGGGAGACGTCGACCAGCCGGTTGCCCTTCTTCATCTGGGCGATGCCGGCCCACATCGAGCCCTCGGTGACCCGGCTCAGCTGGAGGTGCTCCGCCGCGGTCTCGCCGACCGCGACGGTGATCGCCGCGTCGCCGTGCCAGCCGTCGAGGATGGCGCCGCAGTCGATGGAGATCAGGTCGCCCTCCTGCAGCACCCGCTCCCCCGGGATGCCGTGGACGATCTCGTCGTTGACCGAGGCGCAGATCACACCGGGGAACCAGAGGCCGCCGTGGTGGGCGCGGAAGTTGGAGGTCGCGCCGTGGTCGGTGATGACCTTGTCGGCGATGTCGTTCAGCTCCTGGGTGGTGATGCCCGGGGCGACCGCCTCCCGGCAGGCCTTGAGCGCCTCGGCGACGACCAGCCCGGCCGCCCGCATCTTCGCGATCTGCTCGGGGGTCTTGATCTCCACCATCTGGTCACGCCTTCCACTGTCGGACGCCGCCCGGTCCTTGCCGGGCGGCCGTGCACTCGTTACCACCGTACGACGCCGCAACGGCCGGGAAGCCCCGTCGCGGGGCTTCCCGGCCGTTGCGGGCCGTCTCAGGCGGACTTCTTCTGCTCCAGGGCGCCGATCGCGCGCTCCGTCACCTCGTTCACCTTGCCGAGGGCGGAGATGGTGACCAGCAGGCCCTGGTCGGCGTAGTAGCCGATGATCGGCTCCGTCTTGGAGTGGTACTCCTCCAGGCGGACCCGCACGGCCTCCTCGGTGTCGTCCGAGCGCTGGTACAGCTCGCCGCCGCACTCGTCGCAGACGTCCTCGGCCTTCGGCGGGTTGTACACCACGTGGAACACGTGGCTGCCGTCGTTGCGGCACAGCCGGCGACCGGCGATGCGCTTGACGACCTCGTCCTCGGGGACCTCCAGGTCGAGCACGCCGTTGAGGACGATGCCCTCCTCGGCGAGGATCTCGTCCAGGGCCTTGGCCTGGCCCAGGTTGCGCGGGAAGCCGTCGAGCAGGAAGCCGCCCGCGGCGTCCGGCTGCAGCATCCGGTCCTTGGCCATGCCGATGGTGACCTCGTCCGGCACCAACCGACCCGCGTCCATGTACGCCTTGGCCTCGAGCCCCAGCGGGGTGCCCTGGCTGATGTTGGCGCGGAACAGGTCGCCAGTGGAGATGTGCGGGATGGACAGGGTCTTGGCGAGCACGTGCGCCTGAGTACCCTTCCCGGCCCCGGGAGGTCCGACGAGGACGATACGCATCAGCGGAGGAACCCTTCGTAATTGCGCTGCTGGAGCTGGCTCTCGATCTGCTTCACAGTTTCGAGTCCGACGCCGACGACGATGAGCACGCTGGTGCCGCCGAACGGGAAGTTCTGGTTCGCGTTGAAGGCAACCAGGGCGATCATCGGGATCAGCGCGATAAGGCCCAGGTAGAACGATCCCGGCCACGTGATGCGGGTGAGCACGTAGTTCAGGTACTCGGCCGTCGGTCGGCCCGCCCGGATGCCCGGGATGAACCCACCATACTTCTTCATGTTGTCCGCAACTTCTTCGGGGTTGAAGGAGATGGCCACGTAGAAGAACGCGAAGAAGACAATCAGGACGAAGTAGGTCGCCATGTAGATCGGGTGGTCACCCTTGACGAAGTGGCCACTGATCCAGTTCGCCCATCCGGCCTTGCTGTTGGTGAGCTGCACCACCAGCGCGGGGATGTAGAGCAGCGACGAGGCGAAGATGACCGGGATCACACCGGCCTGGTTGACCTTGAGCGGGATGTAGGTCGAGGTGCCGCCGAAGGCGCGGCGGCCGATCATGCGCTTGGCGTACTGCACCGGGATCCGGCGCTGGGCCTGCTCGACGAAGATGACCAGGCAGACGACCACGATGCCGATCGCGATGACGCTGAAGAACTCGACCCAGCCGCCGCCGATCTTGCCGGACTGCTTGATCGCCCACATCGAGCCGGGGAAGCCGGCCGCGATGGAGGTGAAGATCAGGATCGACATGCCGTTGCCGATGCCGCGGTCGGTGATGAGCTCGCCGAGCCACATGATCACCGTGGTGCCGGCGGTCATGGTGATGACCATCACGGCCACCCGGAAGACGCTGGTGTCCGGCACGACCTGGTTGGCGACCGAGCAGCCGGAGAACAGCGCACCGCTGGAGGCCGTCGCGACGATGCCGGTGCCCTGGAGCACGGCGAGCGCGATGGTCAGGTAGCGGGTGTACTGCGTGATCTTCGCCGTACCCGCCTGGCCCTCCTTCTTCAGCGCCTCGAGCCGCGGGATCACGACGGTGAGGAGCTGGAGGATGATGCTGGCCGTGATGTACGGCATGATGCCGAGCGCGAAGATCGTCAGCTGCAGCAGCGCATTGCCGCTGAACAGGTTCACCAGGCCGAAGATGCCACTGGACGAGGTGTCCTTGATGCACTGGTTGACGGCGACGAAGTTGACGCCCGGGATCGGGACGTGTGCGCCCAGCCGGAACAGCACCATGATGCCCAGCGTGAACAGCAGCTTCTTGCGCAGGTCGGGCGTCTGGAACGCCCGCGCGAACGCACTGAGCACGGTGCCTCCTGCGCCTCCCGCGCGTTGGCGGCGGGAGGGTCGGTCCTGATGGGGGGGTGTGGGGCTCTTGTCGGCTGCCGGACGACTGCACAGGCACGCCTGACCCGCAGCCTACAAGGGAACCCAACGGACTCTAACAGTGTGCGGCAACGGTCGAGAAGCGAGTCCCGGCGCCGGTACCGGCCGACCGGCCGGGATGCCCGGTTTTGGCCGGTGTTGAGCACACGTCAGATCCACGCCGACCCGGCGGGTCGACGGACGAACGGGGAAAAGCAGTGGGCCCGCACCTCCCGAGAGAGGTACGGGCCCACTTAGGTCAACGAGTTCAGAGGAGCTCGGTGACGGAGCCGCCGGCGGCGGCGATCTTCTCGGCGGCCGAGCCGGAGACGGCGTCGACCGTCACCTGCAGCGCGACCGAGACCTCGCCCTGGCCGAGGACCTTGACGAGCTCGTTCTTGCGAACGGCACCCTTGGCGACCAGGTCGGCCACGGTGACCTCGCCACCCTGCGGGTAGAGCTCGGCCAGCTTGTCCAGGTTCACGACCTGGAACTGCTTGTGGGCCGGGTTCTTGAAGCCCTTCAGCTTCGGCAGGCGCATGTGGAGGGGCATCTGGCCACCCTCGAAGCGCTGCGGAACCTGGTAACGGGCCTTGGTGCCCTTGGTACCACGACCGGCGGTCTTGCCCTTGGAACCCTCACCGCGACCCACACGGGTCTTCTCGGTCTTGGCGCCGGGGGCGGGCCGCAGGTTGTGGATCTTGATCGGCGAGTCCGCCATGTCAGTCCACCTCCTCGACCGTGACGAGGTGACGAACGGTGTGGACCATGCCGCGGATCTCCGGGCGGTCCTCCTTCACCACGGTGTCGTTCAGCCGCTTGAGGCCGAGCGAACGCAGGGTGTCACGGTGGTTCTGCTTGCTACCGATGTACGACTTGGTCTGGGTGACCTTGAGGCGAGCCATCAGGCGCTCACCCCAGCCGCACGGGCCCGGAGCAGAGCAGCCGGAGCCACGTCCTCCAGGGGCAGGCCACGACGGGCGGCGATCTCCTCGGGGCGCACGAGGCCCTTCAGAGCGGCCACGGTGGCGTGCACGATGTTGATCGCGTTGTCCGAGCCGAGCGACTTCGACAGGATGTCGTGAACGCCGGCGCACTCCAGGACGGCACGCACCGGGCCACCGGCGATGACACCGGTACCGGGGGACGCCGGCTTCAGCAGCACGACGCCGGCGGCCTTCTCGCCCTGGACGGGGTGCGGGATGGTGCCCTGGATACGGGGGACCTTGAAGAAGTTCTTCTTGGCCTCCTCAACGCCCTTGGCGATGGCGGCCGGAACCTCCTTCGCCTTGCCGTAACCGACACCCACGGTGCCGTCACCGTCGCCCACCACGACCAGCGCGGTGAAGCTGAAGCGACGACCACCCTTGACAACCTTGGCGACACGGTTGATCGCGACGACGCGCTCGACGTAAGCGGTCTTCTCGACGGCGGGGGCGTTGCCCCGGTCGTCACGCTTACGGTCACGCCGCTCGCCGCCGGTGCCGCCGCCGGCGCCGCTACCGCGGCGCTGGGGTCCAGCCATTGGAATTACCTCTCTCGTTTACGTCCGTCGACAGAGTCGACGAGCGGGCTTAGAAGTCGAGCCCGGCCTCGCGGGCCGCGTCCGCCAGGGCGGCGATGCGGCCGGCGTACCGGTTGCCCGCACGGTCGAAGACGACCGTCTCGACGCCGGCGGCCTTGGCGCGCTCGGCGACCAGGCTTCCGACCTTCTTGGCCAGCTCGGTCTTGTCGCCCTCGGTGCCGCGGATGGACACGTCGAGGGTGGACGCCGACGCCAGGGTGTGACCCTTGGCGTCGTCGATGACCTGGGCGACCATGTGGCGGTTCGAGCGGGTCACGACGAGGCGCGGACGCACCTCGGTGCCGGTGACGCGCTTGCGAACGCGGATGGCGCGGCGCTTGCGGGCGGCGTTCTTGTAGGCGTTGCCCTTGCCGATCTTGACAGAGACGCTCATCGCTTACTTACCACTCTTTCCGACCTTGCGGCGGATGACCTCGCCCGCGTACTTGACGCCCTTGGCCTTGTACGGGTCGGGCTTGCGCAGCTTGCGGATCTTGGCAGCGACCTCGCCGACCTTCTGCTTGTCAGTGCCGTCCACGTGGAACTTGGTGGGCGACTCGACCACGAAGGAGATGCCCTCCGGGGCCTCGACCAGGATCGGGTGGCTGTAGCCGAGCGAGAACTCCATCGCGGAGCCCTTCGCGGCGACTCGGTAACCAACACCGCTGATCTCCAGCGACTTGCGGTAGCCCGCGGTCACGCCGGTGATCATGTTCGCCACCAGCGTCCGCGAGAGGCCGTGCAGGGCCTTCGACTGACGCTCGTCGTTCGGGCGGGAGACGACCAGGGTGCCGTCCTCGCCCTTGCTGATCTCGATCGGCGCGGCGACGACGTGGGTGAGGGTGCCCTTGGGGCCCTTCACCGAGACCGCCTGGCCATCGATGGTGACGTCCACGCCGGCGGGAACCGGGATGGGCAGCCGTCCAATACGCGACATTGCTGTACCTCCGTTTCCCGAATTACCAGACGTAGGCGAGAACTTCTCCGCCTACGCCCTTCTTGGCGGCCTGCTTGTCGGTGAGGAGGCCGGAGGACGTGGAGATGATCGCCACGCCCAGGCCGCCGAGCACCTTCGGCAGGTTGGTGGACTTTGCGTAAACGCGCAGACCCGGCTTGCTGATGCGCTTGATGCCGGCGATGGAGCGCTCACGGTTGGGGCCGAACTTGAGCTCGATGGTCAGCTTCTTGCCGACCTCGCCCTCGGTCGGGTCCTCAACCTTGTAGGAGGAGATGTAACCCTCCTGCTGCAGGATCTCGGCGACGTGCGCCTTGATCTTGCTCGACGGCATCACGACGGAGTCGTGGTACGCCGAGTTCGCGTTCCGCAGACGAGTGAGCATGTCTGCGATCGGGTCGGTCATGGTCATGGTGGCCTCAGGCCTCTCTCGCCGTGGTTTCTCCGCGCCAGGTCCCCCTCCGCGCACTCCGGGGAGTGCGAAAGGGGCACAAGCGCAGGGGACCTGCGACGTAGTAAGACATGGGTGCGAGCCCTCACAAGAGAGCCGCGAGCACCTGTGGAGATGCCGCGGCAGGGGCCCGACCCCACCACCTTACGGGAATCCTCCCGGAAGCCCAAAAAGCGGTGGAGTCGGGCACGCTGCTTCGCAGTGGTGTGCCTAGGGCGCCTGGACTACCAGGAGCTCTTGGTCACGCCCGGCAGCTCGCCGCGGTGCGCCATCTCACGGAGGCAGACACGGCACAGGCCGAACTTGCGGTACACCGAGTGCGGACGGCCGCAGCGCTGGCACCGGGTGTACGCCCGGACACCGAACTTCGGCTTACGCTCGGCCTTTGCGATAAGGGCCTTCTTCGCCATGGCTCACGCCTCCTTGAACGGGAAGCCCAGAGCGCGCAGGAGCGCCCGGCCCTCATCGTCGGTCTGAGCGGTGGTCACGACGGTGATGTCCATACCGCGCTGACGGTCGACCTTGTCCTGGTCGATCTCGTGGAACATGACCTGCTCGGTCAGACCGAAGGTGTAGTTACCACGGCCGTCGAACTGCTTCGGGGAGAGGCCGCGGAAGTCGCGGATGCGCGGCAGGGCCAGCGACACCAGACGGTCCACGAACTCCCACATGCGGTCACCACGGAGGGTGACGTGGGCGCCGATCGGCTGGCCCTCGCGCAGCTTGAACTGCGCGATCGACTTGCGGGCCTTGGTCACGGCCGGCTTCTGACCGGTGATCGCGGTCAGGTCCTTGATCGCGCCCTCGATCAGCTTGCTGTCACGGGCGGCCTCGCCGACACCCATGTTGACCACGACCTTGACCAGGCCGGGGATCAGCATGACGTTCTCGTACGAGAACTGCTCCTGCAGCTGGCCCTTGACCTCGGAGTTGTAACGCTCCTTGAGGCGGGGGGCCACCTTCTCAACAGTCGTCTCAGACATCAGATGTCCTCACCGGTCCGCTTGGCAACGCGGATCTTGTTGCCCTGGTCGTCGAAGCGGTAGCCGACGCGGGTGACGACCTTCTTGCCGTCCTTCTCCACGACCAGCTGGACGTTGGAGACGTGCACCGGGGCCTCGACGGTCACGATGCCGCCCTGGGTGCCCGGGCCCGGCTTGGTGTGCTTCTTGACCCGGTTGACACCCTCGACGAGGACCTTGTTCTCAGCGGGGATGGCCTGGATGACCTTGCCCTGCTTGCCCTTGTCCTTGCCGGTGATGACCTGGACCAGGTCACCCTTCTTGATCTTCATGCTGTTCGCCATGAGATTAGAGCACCTCCGGCGCCAGCGAGATGATCTTCATGAACTTCTTGTCGCGCAGCTCGCGGCCCACGGGGCCGAAGATGCGGGTACCGCGGGGGTCACCCTCGGTGTTCTTGAGGACGACGGCGGCGTTCTCGTCGAACCGGATGTAGGAACCGTCCGGACGACGGCGCTCCTTCACGGTGCGGACGATGACGCACTTGACGACGTCGCCCTTCTTCACCGAACCGCCGGGGATCGCGTCCTTGACGGTGGCGACGATGACGTCCCCGATACCGGCGTAGCGGCGACCGGAGCCACCGAGAACGCGGATGCAGAGAATCTCCTTGGCACCCGTGTTGTCGGCGACACGCAGTCGCGACTCCTGCTGGATCACAGCTTTCTCCTGATCGTCAACGAGAGTCGACGGGCCGGCCGCTGCTCACACCGGCAGCTCCCGCAGGGGGCCTGCGAGAACCCGGTGCACATACGGCCGTACCTCATCGGCTTCGTTACTTGGCCTTCTCGAGGATCTCGACGACGCGCCAGCGCTTCGTCGCGGACAGCGGCCGGGTCTCCATGAGGAGGACACGGTCGCCGACACCGCACGCGTTCTGCTCGTCGTGCGCCTTCAGCTTGTTCGTACGGCGGATGACCTTGCCGTACAGCGCGTGCTTGACGCGGTCCTCGACGGCGACGACGACGGTCTTGTCCATCTTGTCGCTGACGACGAGACCCTCACGGGTCTTGCGGAAACCGCGCGTCTCGTTGGTGTTCTCAGTCATCAGGCGTTCTCCACCGTCTCGATGCCCAGCTCGCGCTCGCGCATCAGGGTGTAGATCCGCGCGATGTCCTTACGGACCAGCTTCAGCCGGCCGTGGTTGTCGAGCTGCCCGGTCGCCGCCTGGAAGCGGAGGTTGAACAGCTCCTCCTTGGCCTCACGCAGCTTGGCAACGAGGCCCTCGTTGTCCAGCTGACGAAGCTCAGCAGCCTTGGTAGCGGCCGACATCAGCTCTCACCGTCCTCGCGCCGGACGATCCGGCACTTCATCGGCAGCTTGTGCGCGGCACGGGTGAGCGCCTCGCGAGCAACCTTCTCGTTCGGGTACGACAGCTCGAACATGACCCGACCCGGGTGCACGTTCGCGATCCACCACTCCGGCGAACCCTTACCGGAACCCATGCGGGTCTCGGCCGGCTTCTTGGTGAGCGGGCGGTCCGGGTAGATGTTGATCCAGACCTTGCCGCCACGGCGGATGTGACGGGTGATCGCGATACGAGCGGACTCGATCTGACGGTTCGTCACGTAGGCCGGGGTCACGGCCTGGATGCCGAACTGGCCGAACGCCAGCTCGGTGCCGCCCTTCGAAGCGCCGCGACGCTTCGGGTGGTGCTGCTTGCGGTGCTTGACCCTACGGGGGATCAGCATGGGGGTCAGGCCTCCGTTCCGGTGTTCTCGGCAGCCGGAGCCTCGACCGCAGCGGCCGCGGGGGCCTCAGCAGCGGCGGGACGACGGCCGCGGCCACCGCGCTCGCCACCACGGCGCTCGCCACCGCGGGCGGGACGACCACCCTCGGGACGGGCCGGGCGGTTGCCCGAGCGGGCAGCGGCGTTCTCAGCGCGGACCTCGGCGATGTTCTTGACGTCGCCCTTGTAGATCCAGACCTTCACGCCGATGCGGCCGAAGGTGGTCTTGGCCTCGAAGAAGCCGTAGTCGACGTTCGCACGGAGGGTGTGCAGCGGCACGCGACCCTCGCGGTAGAACTCCGAACGGCTCATCTCGGCGCCGCCGAGACGACCGGAGCACTGGACCTTGATGCCCTTGGCGCCGGACTTCATGGTGCCCTGCATCGACTTGCGCATGGCACGGCGGAAGGAGACGCGGGAGGACAGCTGCTCCGCGACGCCCTGAGCCACGAGCTGGGCGTCCAGCTCGGGGTTCTTGACCTCGAGGATGTTCAGCTGGACCTGCTTGCCGGTCAGCTTCTCGAGGTCGCCGCGGATGCGGTCGGCCTCGGTGCCGCGCCGGCCGATGACGATGCCGGGGCGAGCGGTGTGGATGTCGACGCGGACGCGGTCGCGGGTGCGCTCGATCTCGACCTTGGAGATGCCGGCGCGCTCCATGCCCTTCGTCATCATGCGACGAATGGCGACGTCTTCCTTGACGTAGTCCTTGTACAGCTTGTCGGCGTACCAGCGGGACTTGAAGTCCGTGCTGATGCCGAGGCGGAACCCGTGCGGGTTAACCTTCTGGCCCATTACCGGGTCCCTTCCTTGCTGCTGACGACCACGGTGATGTGGCTGGTCCGCTTGCGGATCCGGTAGGCACGGCCCTGGGCGCGCGGACGGAACCGCTTCAGGGTCGGGCCCTCGTCAACGTACGCCTCGGAGATGTAGAGGTCGTCCACGTTGGAGTGGTTGTAGTTGTGCGCGGCGTTGGCGATGGCGCTGTCGAGCACCTTGCCGACCGGCACGGTGGCTGCCTGCGGAGCGAAACGCAGGACGGCCTGGGCCTCCGTGGCCGGAAGGCCGCGGATGAGGTCCACCACGCGGCGGGCCTTCATGGGCGTGACGCGGATGTACCGCGCCTGGGCCCTGGCTTCCATGGTTGTCCCCTTAATGGAGTAAGTCACTTAAGTCTGTCTGGCGCTGAGCTCAAGCCCGCGGAGCGACTAGCGACGCTTCGACTTGCGGTCTTCCTTCACGTGCCCCTTGAAGGTGCGCGTGGGAGCGAACTCGCCGAGCTTGTGGCCGACCATCGACTCGGTGACGAACACCGGGACGTGCTTGCGGCCATCGTGAACCGCGATCGTGTGGCCGAGCATGGCCGGGGAGATCACGGAACGACGGGACCAGGTCTTGATGACGTTCTGCGTGCCCGCCTCGTTCTGCACGTCCACCTTCTTCTGAAGGTGGTCGTCGATGAAGGGGCCCTTCTTGAGACTGCGCGGCATCTGACCTGCTCCTAGCGCTTCTTGTTGGTCTTGCGGCGGCGCACGATGAGCTTGTCCGACGCCTTGTTCGGGCGACGGGTACGGCCCTCGGGCTTGCCCCACGGCGAGACCGGGTGGCGACCACCGGAGGTCTTACCCTCACCACCACCGTGCGGGTGGTCGATCGGGTTCATGGCGACACCACGCACGGTCGGGCGGACGCCCTTCCAGCGCATGCGGCCGGCCTTGCCCCAGTTGATGTTCGACTGCTCGGCGTTGCCGACCTCGCCGACGGTCGCGCGGCAGCGCGCGTCCACCAGGCGGATCTCACCGGAGGGCATGCGCAGGTGCGCCATGCGGCCCTCACGGGCGAGCAGCTGGATGCCGGAACCGGCGGAGCGGGCCATCTTGGCACCGCCACCGGGACGCAGCTCCACCGCGTGGATGGTGGTACCGACCGGGATGTTGCGCAGCGGCAGGTTGTTGCCCGGCTTGATGTCGGCCCCGGGGCCGTTCTCGATCCGGTCACCCTGCGCGACGCCGCGGGGGGCGATGATGTAGCGCTTCTCGCCGTCCGCGTAGTGCAGGAGCGCGATGCGCGCGGTGCGGTTGGGGTCGTACTCGATGTGAGCGACCTTGGCCGGCACGCCGTCCTTGTCGTGACGACGGAAGTCGATCACGCGGTAGGCGCGCTTGTGACCGCCACCCTGGTGGCGGGCGGTGACACGACCGGCGTTGTTACGGCCGCCCTTGCTGTGCAGCGGGCGAACCAGCGACTTCTCCGGCGTGGACCGCGTGATTTCGACGAAGTCGGCCACGCTGGAGCCGCGGCGGCCCGGCGTAGTCGGCTTGTACTTGCGGATACCCATTTTCGTCCTCGTCCTTAACGACGATCACGCTCTCCGTCAGGCGGAGACCGGACCACCGAAGATGTCGATGCGGTTGCCCTCGGCCAGCGTCACGATGGCGCGCTTGGTGTCCTTGCGCTTGCCGAAACCGGTGCGGGAGCGCTTGCGCTTGCCCTGGCGGTTGAGCGTGTTGACGGCCTCGACCTTGACCGAGAAGACCGCCTCGACGGCCTGCTTGATCTGGGTCTTGTTGGCGTCCGGCGACACGACGAACGTGTACTTGTTCTCGTCGAGGAGCGAGTAGCTCTTCTCGGAGATGACCGGCTTGATCAGGACGTCACGCGGGTCCGTGTACGTCTTGCTCGTGATCTCGGCAGCCATCAGGCGGCGCTCCCTTCGAGCTCGCCCTCAGCAGCAACGGCCTTGGCGGACGCGACCGGACCGGCCACGAAACGCTCGAAGGCGGCCTGGGTGAAGACCACATCGTCGGAGACGAGCACGTCGTAGGTGTTCAGCTGACCGGCGTCCAGGATGTGGACGTTCGGCAGGTTGCGAGCGGACTTGAGGCCCAGCTCGTCCTCGCGCTCGACGACCAGGAGGACGTTCTTGCGCTCGGAGATCTTGCCGAACAGGGTCTTGGCGGCCTTGGTCGACGGCGCATCGGTCGCGGTCACCGCGGTGATCACGTGGATGCGCTCGTGGCGGGCCCGGTCGGTGAGCGCACCGCGGAGGGCGGCGGCGATCATCTTCTTCGGGGTCCGCTGCGAGTAGTCGCGCGGCACGGGACCGTGCACGACGCCACCGCCGGCGAACTGCGGCGCACGGGTCGAGCCCTGACGGGCGCGGCCGGTGCCCTTCTGGCGGTACGGCTTCTTGCCGCCACCACGGACCTCGCCGCGGCGCTTCACCTTGTGCGTGCCCTGGCGGGCAGCGGCGAGCTGCGCGACGACGACCTGGTGCATCAGCGGGATGCTGACCTTGGCGTCGAAGATCTCGGCGGGCAGCTCGAGGCTGCCGGCCTTGTCGCCGGCCGGCGACAGGATGTCAATGGTGGTCATATCCTTCACAGCCCCTTCGCCGCGGTGCGGACGAGGACGAGGCCGCCGTTCGGGCCCGGGACGGCGCCCTTGATGAGGAGCAGGCCCTTCTCCGCGTCGACCGCGTGCACGGTCAGGTTCTGGGTGGTCACACGCTCGTGGCCCATCCGACCCGCCATGCGCAGGCCCTTGAACACGCGGCCCGGGGTGGCGCAGCCACCGATGGAACCGGGCGAGCGGTGCTTGCGCTGGGTGCCGTGACCGGCGCCGAGGCCCTTGAAGTTGTGACGCTTCATGACACCGGCGAAGCCCTTGCCCTTGGAGGTGCCGGTCACGTCGACCTTGACACCCGCCTCGAACAGCTCGGCGGTGATCTCCTGGCCCAGGGTGTACTCGGACGCGTCCGAGGTACGCAGCTCGACCAGGTGGCGGCGCGGGGTGACACCGGCCTTGGCGAAGTGACCCGCGAGGGGCTTGTTCACCTTGCGGGGGTCGATCTCGCCGAAGCCGATCTGGACGGCGTCGTAGCCGGCCGGGCTGTCGGCGGTGTGGACCTGGGTCACGACATTCGGCCCGGCCTTGACGACGGTCACCGGAACGATCCGGTTGTTCTCGTCCCAGACCTGGGTCATGCCGAGCTTCTCGCCCAGGATGCCCTTAATCTGCTTAGCCATCTTCGGTGCGCCTCTCAGAGCTTGATCTCGATGTCGACACCGGCCGGCAGGTCGAGACGCATGAGCGAGTCAACCGTCTTCGGCGTGGGGTCGAGGATGTCGATCAGACGCTTGTGAGTACGCATCTCGAAGTGCTCGCGCGAGTCCTTGTACTTGTGCGGCGAGCGGATGACGCAGTACACGTTCTTCTCAGTGGGCAGCGGCACCGGGCCCGCGACCTGCGCACCAGTACGGATCACCGTCTCGACGATCTTCTTCGCCGAGGAGTCGATGACCTCGTGGTCGTAGGCCTTGAGCCGGATGCGGATCTTCTGTCCCGCCATGGCTACTCAGTAGTCCTTCTGTGGTCTGTTGCTTCCACGACCGGCTTCGTCCGGGCGGACTGGTCCGGCGGCGCCTCCGGATGGTTACCCTCTCCGACCCCCGCGGTCGGGCGTGTCGCCCTACCGCTTGCAAAAAACCAAAGAGGTCTCCCTCTTCGGTTCCCGCTCTCGGTCGGTGAGGTCTTGCACCCACCAGGCGCCGGGTCGAGGCCCCGCCCACGCTTCCCGGAAGATTCCCGTACGTCCGCCCCGCAGCTGCCGCGGTGTCGCTTACACACCACTGCGCCCACACGCCCACCGCAGGAGCGGTGAACGCGGACGCATGAACGGCCATCACGGGAACGACGAGTACGTGGGACTCGCTTCCGGTCCTCCCGGCGGGAGGCGCGCAGCATCGGCACTCAACCGAGCAACTTGGACATACTGCCACATGGAGCAGGCGGAAAGCCAATCGGGAGGCTGTTCCGAGCCGGCCCGGCCCGCCCGCCCGCCCCTGCTGCAGAAGATTCGCTCACCGGTACGATGCAGCACGCACACCCGCTCCCACCGTTGGGCCACCCATGACTCGCCCTGTTCACGCGGCCGCCCGCGGGCCGGTCCGCGCAGATCCGCCGGAGCCCACCGACGCACGGTCCCGGAGGGACTCCCGGGGTGCACGTGCCCGCTCCGCCCGGCTGCTGCGGAGCTCCTGGCTCGTTCCCGCCCTCCTCACCTTCGCCCTGGGTACGTACGGGGCGAGCCGCCCGGGAATGTGGCAGGACGAGCTGGCAACCTGGGCCTCGGCCTCGCGCAGCACCCGGGACCTGCTCGGCATGCTGCACAACGTGGACGCCGTCCACGGCACCTACTACCTCCTGATCCACGAATGGATCCGGGTGTTCGGCGATTCGCTCACGAGCATGCGCATGCCGGGAGTGCTGGCGGTCACCGGAGCCGCCGTCTGCGTGGCGCTCACCGGGCAGCGGCTCTTCGGACCCCGCTCCGGGCTCACCGCCGGCCTGCTGTTCGCGGCGGTCCCCGCCGTCAGCAGATATGCGCAGGAGGTTCGCTCGTACGCCCTGGTGGCGGGCGCCGTCGCGGCCGCCACGCTGTTCCTGTTCCGCGCCCTGGAGCGGGGGACCTGGCCGAGGTGGCTCGGCTACGCCTGTTGCCTCACCACCGCCGGGGCGTTCCACCTCGCCTCGCTGACCTTCCTGTCTGGACATGCGGCCGTTGTGCTGCTGCGCTGGCGGGACGGACGGGACGGTCGCCTGCCGCTTCGGTGGCTGGTCTCGGTCACGGCTGCGGCAGCGAGCCTGCTGCCCCTCGTTCTGATCGGCCAGCGGCAGCTCCACCGACAGTTGGGCTGGATCGAGCGGCCCACGTTCGCCAAGACGTGGCGGATGTGGCCCGAGCTGTTCTACTCCGTGCCGGTCAGTCTCGTCTTGCTGGTGCTGGCGCTCCTCCCGCTGCTGCAGCGCCGGCGGCGGCCCGCCGTCGAGGCCGCGCTGCTGGCCGTCCTCCCGCTGGCCGTACTGTGGGCGGTCTCCCACGGCGAGATCTCCTACTGGCTGAACCGGTACCTCTTCTTCACCGTTCCGGCCTGGGCGGTGCTGGCCGGTGCGGGCGCGGCGGCACTCAGGCCCCGGCTGCTGACCGTGGGTGCCCTCGTCCTGGCCGCCGCGGTGGGAGTTCCCGACCAGCGTTTCGTGCGGCAGGCGGATTCGCACAGCTGGTACAGCTATCCGGTGGCCGTGCCGTACGGCGGGTCGCCGTCGACGCCCGACTTCATGGGTGCGGGTGACGTGATCGCGCAGGGCCACCGCCCCGGAGACGGAATCGTCTACTCGCGCGGGCCGTGGTTCGACCACTACCTGGATGCCGGGGTGCGGTACGCACTCCCCCGGTCCCTCGCCATGCGCGACGTCTTCCTGGCGGAGAGCGCCGCGCACCGCCGCGATCTGTGGACGCTGGAGTGCAGCAACAGCGCCAAGTGTCTCGGCGACGAGCCCCGGGTGTGGGTCGTCACCCTGGGCTCGGTGCCGGAGCGCACGGACCGTCGGCTGGACGGGCCCGACATCAAGCTGATCAAGCCGGAGATCGACGCGCTGAACCAGGCCTACGAGGTCGAACGAACCGTTCAACTGCGCGATGTTACGGTCACCCTCATGGTTCGGCGGTGACGGCGGGGTGAGGCGACCCCGCTCCTGCACGGCTCCGCGGTGCTCTGTGCGGTACGACGCACCGCGTCAGTCCCCCGGCGCGACCGACCTCAACCCACGATCGGAAGAGACCTGTTCATGTCCGCCCTCGCTGTGAGAGCGCGCCTCTCGTCACTCCCCACGCTGGCCGACGTGTGGTCGGGCCGCCGGAACGGTTTCGGACTCCTGCGGCTCGTCTTCTCGGTCGGCGTCATCATCGAGCACGCCAGGCCGCTCGGTTTCCATCAGCCCGAACCGCTGAAGTCGCTGAGCCGTCACCAGGTGGACCTGGGTGCCCTGTGTGTCGCCGGCTTCTTCCTGTTGTCGGGCCTCCTCATCACCCGCAGCGCCATGCGCACCGACCTGCGGCGGTTCCTCTGGGCGCGCGCCGTCCGGATCCTGCCGGGTTTCTGGGCCTGCCTCCTGGCGACCGTGCTGGTGATCGGCCCGGTCGTCGCATGGCGTTCCGGGATGTCGCTGCACGACTACTTCACGCACCCGGAGGGACCCTGGAGGTACCTCCGCAAGAACTGCGCACTGGCGATGAACCAGTTCGGGCTGTCGGGGCTGCTGGCCGACAACCCGTATCCGAAGGCGTTCGACGGCTCGCTGTGGTCCCTCTCGTCGGAGGTCTTCTGCTACCTCGTGGTCGGCGGGTTGGCGGCGCTGGGAATCCTGCGCCGCAACCGGGCCGTCGTCCTGGTGATGCTGGCCGGCGCCTTCCTGTTCATGGCGTCCCTCGCCGTGAAAGCCCCTCACCTGCGGGCGAACATCTATGCGGAGACCGGCCACGGCGCCTACATCCTGCCGCTGATCGGCTGGATCTCCTTGAACAACCTGCTTCCGCTGATGTTCATGTTCGGCCTGGGCGCAGCAGCCGAGCTGTACCGGGAGCGGCTGCCGATCCACTGGGCGATCGCGGCTGTCTGCGCAGTGCTCTTCGGCGGATCGATGCGGTTCGGCGGCTTCACGCTCATCGGACTGCCCGCGCTGGCCTACCTGATCGTCTGGGCAGCCGTCAGAACGCCCTCACCGCTGACCCGGATCGGGGCGAAGGCCGACTTCTCGTACGGCCTCTACATCTACGCCTTCCCCGTGCAGCAGACCCTCGTGCTGTTCCACGGGACGCGGTGGGGCTTCTGGCCCTACGTGGCACTGTCGACCGCCATTGCCCTCGGCATGGCTGCCTGCTCGTGGTACCTGGTGGAACGGCCCACGCTCCGGCTCAAGGACAAGAACCTGGACGACCTGACACCTCCGTTCCTGCGGCGCCGCAGGAAGTCCGAGGCTGTGGTCGCAGACGCGGCGCCGGAAGCGCAGTTGCAGGAGGCGTGACAGGTTGAAGCCGCCGGGGCTCTGCCCTGGCGGCTTCAACAATTCCCGGACGTCAGCGCTTCAGGGCCAACTCCCGTACGGGCGATTCGTCCTCCGACTCCGCGATGGCCCGCAGATTGTCCGGCATCCTCCGGATCATCGCGAGCAGCAGGACCAGGCCGGCCCGGGCCAAGTAGATCATGGCCTTGAACGGCGAGGCGCTCGGTCGTCCGGTGGTCCGCTCCCGCATGGCGACCGGGACCTGGCGGACGGTGAAACCGCAGCGGGCGGCACCGACCATGCTCTCCACGGTGTCGCCGAGGTACTCCACCGGGTACCAGGTGGCGAAGAACTCGATGAGCTTGCGGTTGCAGGCACGGAAGCCCGAGGTCGTGTCGGTCAGCCTGGTACGTGTGATCCGCGACAGGACCGTGGACAGCAGACCCATGGCCCACTTCCGGGGGCCGCGCACCTTGTAGTCGCCCTCGCCGTCGAACCTGGCGCCGATGACCAGGTCGGCCTCGTTCAGCTTTTCCAGCAGCAGCGGGACGTAGGACGGGTCGTGCTGGCCGTCCGAGTCGATCTGGATCGCGACGTCGTAGCCGTGCAGGTGGGCGTACCGGTAGCCGAGGCGCATGGCCCCGCCCACCCCCAGGTTGTACGGGAGCCTCGCGACGGCCGAACCCGCCGCGGCGGCGACCTCGGCTGTGCGGTCCGTCGAGCCGTCGTCGACCACCAGTGTGTCGACGCCTGGCAGTTGGGCCCGTATCTCACCCAGGATGCCGGGGAGGCCCTCGGCCTCGTTCCAAGCCGGCAGGATGACCAGTATCTTGCGCCCGTCCATCACGCCCCGACCTCCGAATCGACCGAATCCTCGACCTGGTTGTGCGGGCGGGGCTCCGGGTAGCCGTGGTGCGCGACCAGGTGGGCGCGCAGCAGCGCCACTTCCTCGGACAGCGTGCGGGTCTCGGCCTCCAGCCTGCTCGCCTCCCAGCTGAGGTGAAGACAGACGAGCAGCACGAGCACGAAGCCGGCGAAGAGCACGAGGCTCACCCCGGACGCGATTCCGAGGCGCCGTGCGGTGGAGTCGAGCACCCGGGGAACGAAGCCCAGCGGGGCCACTACCAGACCGATGCCGAGCCATATCGCCGCGTACTTCTCCCGGAGCTGCTGCCGACGCAGCAGTTCGAGGATGTACACGAGCACCAGTACACCGGTGACCGATGTGATGACAGTGAGTTGCACGACGAGAGACGCCTTTCAGCCGCGGTGGCGAGGGCCATCGTAGCCGCCGCCGGAGAACGGACGACAGCGGCAGCCGGTCCGCCCCGGAGCCGTCCCGGGAGCCGGGGCTGGAGCCTGCGGCGAGGGAGCCGTGGGCTACTCTCGCCGGATGTCTCTCACCTCCCGGGCACGGCCCCGGCCTGATCTGTCGGGCTCTGCCGAGGCGCCGGTCGTCTCGCCGGGCAATCGGCTCGGCTGGCTGGATCTGCTGCGCGGTGTCGCCGCGCTGACCATCGCCGGCGAGCACTTCGTGCAGATGGTGGTCCCGGAGCTGTATGCCCGGGTCACCCACCGCTTCGACGTGGCGTCCTTCGGTGTCTTCCTCTTCTTCCTGGTGAGCGGATACATCGTGCCCGCGTCCCTGGAGCGGCGCGGGAGCGTGCGCGGCTTCTGGATCAGCCGGTTCTTCCGGATCTACCCGCTCTGCCTCGTGGTGGTGCTGGCGGGCATCGGTGTCTGGGCGGCGGGTGCGTACACGGTGCTCTCCCCGGTCAGCCCGTTCCCGGCGAAGAACCCCGCTGTCGCCGCGCTCGCCAACCTGACGATGCTGCACGACTTCGTCGGGGTGGGAGGGTCCCTGTTCGTCATGTGGACCCTCTCCTACGAGATGGTGTTCTACCTCCTGGTGGCGGGCCTGTTCGTGCTCGGGCTGCACCGGCGCAGCGCGGAGATCTCGGCGGGTCTCGCTGTGATCGGCGCGTTGGCAGCGGGTCTGTTCCCGGTGCTGCTGTTCTCTCGCGATCTGCACAGCACCAAGGTGACCGTGGCGGTGTCCGCTGCTGCGATGGCGGTGGGGCTGACCTGCCTGCTGTCCCGTCGCCGCGCCCTGTCGGTCACGGGTGCCGTTCTACTCACCGGTTTGGCGCTCGTCCTGGTCACCGTCAACGGGCGGATGCCCGGGTGGTTCGGGCTGTCGATCCTGGCCACCATGTTCGGCGGCACGGCGATTTACCGTGCCGAGCAGGGGCAGATCAGCCGTCGGAAGTGCGCCGTCGCCTGCGTGGTGGCGTTGGGAGCGGTCGTGGCAGCCGGTGCGTGCTGGGACGAGCGTGCGCGGATGACGCAGCACGTCCAGTGGCAGTGGGTTGCGGCGATGCTTGCCACCTGGGCGGTCTTCGGCCTGGGGATGCTCCTCCGCGGCCGTACGGTTCCGAGGTTCCTGACCTGGCTGGGGTCGGTCAGCTATTCGATCTACCTGGTGCACGCGGTGCTGCTGTGCGTCCTGCTCTGGTTGATCAGTCCCACTGCGGTGAGGGACATCCCGCTGTGGTCACGTTTCGGGATCGGCATCGCCTTCATCGCCGTGGTCCTGGCGGTCAGCCAGCTGACTTTCACCGTGGTCGAGCGGCCTGCGCAGCGGCTGGGTCGGCGGGTCACCGCCCTCGTCGAGCGTCGGGCCAACGGCGGCGCCTGACGGCTGAGCACCCCTCGGACGATCCGGGCCCGACGCACCGTGCGCGTGGGGCCCGGATGCCGTCATGCGACCGGTGCTGCGGCCTCCGGAGCGGCGGGAACGTTACCGGCGTCCGCCGGTGCTGCGCGGAAGCGGCGCAGCAACGACCACAGCATCAGCCCGGCGGTCGCAGCGGATCCCGCGAGGTAGCCGAGTTCGGCGCGGGTGCCGACGTCGCCGGGGAGCAGCGTGACCGCGGCGAGCACGGCGGTGCCGACCGCCCAGGCGAGGAGCTGCCGCTGGTGGCGGGAGAGCGCCATGAGGGCCTGGCCGACGACGGTCGCGACCATGTAGCAGAGGGTTCCGAGGACCAGCCAGAGGAAGTCGGCCGCGCCCAGGACGTCCTGGGCGTTGAACATCGTCCGGACGATCCAGGGTCCGAGGAGGACGGCCGGCACCCCGCCGGCGAGGCACATCGCGCAGACGACGGCGACGGTGCGCACCAGCACCTTGCGGAACTCCGCGTGCCGGCCGGAGGCGGCGGCCCCCGACAGGGCGGAGACCAGGGATGCCTGGATCGCCGCGTACGCGAAGAGCGGGACGCGGGCGATGACCACGGCGTTCAGGAGGGCCGCGACGAGCGCGGTCGAGGCGGGCGACAGCAGTTGGACGCTGACCACGGCCGCGTTGACCATGAGCTGGGCGAGCAGGGTCGAGGCGGCGAGCAGGCCGAGACCGCGGGTGAGCGCCGGCCAGGGCACGGCGGGGCCCGGCCGGCGGTCGCGCAGGGTGGAGCGCAGGCCGATCAGGGAGGCCGCCAGCGGGGAGACCACCAGGATCAGGGCGAACGCCAGCACCGAGTGCAGGCCGAGCGCCGGCAGGGCGGCCGCGAGGCCGATCCGCAGGCCGCCGTCGACGGCCAGCTGGGCGCCGTAGGCCTTGAAGTCGCCGAGGCCGGCGAGGGCGCCGCGGGTGAGCGAGCTGACGGCGAGCCCGACGAGGGCGCCGCCGAGTCCGGCCACCAGGGTGAGGTCACCGTGGAAGAGGCGGTCGGCGATCGGCCGGGCCGCCACCGCGAGCAGGGCGAGGACGGCCACCAGCACCGCGCCGGTGAGCAGGGCCGTCCGCCGCAGGGCCCCGTGCGGGCCCTGGCCGCCGACGTCGCGGGCGGCGACCAGGCGGTTCAGTTCCAGTTCCACCGGCGAGAAGAGGCCGTACCCGACGGACATGACGACCGTCCAGAGCACGGAGACGCCGGCGAGGGAGGTGGGGTCCAGCGTGTGGCCGGCGAGGGCGAGATAGATGTAGGAGGAGACACCGAGGACGACGGTGCCGCCCAGCACCAGCCGGGTGCCGGGCGGCAGCGCGTCGAACAGCCGGGCCAGCGGGTTCGCGCGGCCGCCCGCCCGGTCAGCCACGCAGCGCGGCCTTGCTCTTCAGCGGCTCCCACCAGTCACGGTTGTCGCGGTACCACGCGATCGTGGCGGCGAGGCCGTCCTCGAAGCGCACCTGCGGGGTGTAGCCGAGCTCCTCGCTGATCTTGGTGATGTCGAGCGAGTAGCGCAGGTCATGGCCCTTGCGGTCGGCCACCGGCTCGACCATGTCCCAGTCGGCCCCGGCGGCCTCCAGGAGCAGGCCGGTGAGCTCCTTGTTGGTGAGCTCGGTGCCGCCGCCGATGTTGTAGACCTCGCCGGGCCGGCCCTTGCGCATGGCGAGCTCGATGCCGCGGCAGTGGTCGGAGACGTGCAGCCAGTCGCGGATGTTGCCGCCGTTCCCGTAGAGCGGGACCTTCCTGCCGTCGAGCAGGTTGGTGGTGAACAGCGGGATGACCTTCTCGGGGAACTGGTAGTGGCCGTAGTTGTTCGAGCACCGCGTGACCACGACGTCCATGCCGTGGGTGCGGTGGTAGGCCAGCGCCAGGAGGTCCGAACCCGCCTTCGACGCGGAGTACGGGGAGTTGGGGGCCAGCGGCCACTCCTCCGTCCAGGAGCCCTCGGCGATCGAGCCGTACACCTCGTCGGTGGAGACGTGCACGAAGCGGCCGACGTCGTGCTTGCGGGCGGCGTCGAGCAGCACCTGCGTGCCGACGACGTTGGTCAGGACGAACGGCCCGGCACCCTCGATCGACCGGTCGACGTGCGACTCGGCGGCGAAGTGGACGACCACGTCGTGGCCGGGCATCACCTGCTCGACGGCCTCGGTGTCGCAAATGTCACCCCGGACGAACCGGTAGCCGGGGTGACCGGCGACCGGCGCGAGGTTGGCCTCGACGCCCGAGTAGGTGAGCTTGTCGAGGACGGTGACCTGGGCCGACCCGTCGGCGCCCAGCAGGGAGCGGACGAACTCGGATCCGATGAAGCCGGCGCCGCCGGTGACGAGGATGCGCATAGTAGGGCGCAGTCTACCCAGACCCGTCCGAAGACCCGCCCTGCCCCACGACCCCGCCGGGCGCCTCGCATAAGCTGCCCGTCATGCGTGGAATTCTCTTGGCGGGCGGCACCGGATCGCGCCTGTGGCCGCTGACCCGGGCGGTGTCGAAGCAGCTGCTCCCCGTCTTCGACAAGCCGATGGTCTACTACCCGCTGTCCACGTTGGTGATGGCGGGCATCAGCGAGATCCTCATCATCACGACCCCGCAGGACCAGGAGCAGTTCCAGCGCCTGCTCGGCGACGGTTCCCAGCTCGGCCTGCGCCTGGAGTACGCCGTCCAGGAACGTCCCGAGGGGATCGCCCAGGCCTTCGTGCTGGGCGCCGACTTCATCGGGGACGAGCCTGTCGCGCTGATCCTCGGCGACAACATCTTCCACGGCAGCGGCCTGGGCACCCGGCTCGCCCAGCACACCGAGCCGGCCGGCGGGCGGGTGTTCGCCTACCCGGTGGCCGATCCGCGCGCGTACGGCGTGGTGGAGTTCGACGGCGGAGGCCAGGTCATCTCGATCGAGGAGAAGCCCGAGCACCCGAAGTCCCGGTACGCCGTGCCCGGCCTGTACTTCTACGACAACCGGGTCGTCAAGATCGCCGAGAGCCTGGAGCCGAGCGCCCGGGGCGAGTTGGAGATAACGGCGGTCAACGAGGTTTACCTGCGCAACGGCGAACTGCAGGTCACCGTGCTGGACCGCGGTACGGCCTGGCTGGACACCGGCACGTTCGTGTCGATGGTCCAGGCCTCCGAGTTCGTCCGGGTGATCGAGGAGCGCCAGGGATTCAAGATCGGCTGCATCGAGGAGGCGGTCTGGCGCGCCGGCCTGATCGACTCGGCGCAGCTGCGCGAGCTGGCCGAGCCGCTCCGCAAGAGCGGGTACGGGGAGTACCTGCTGGACTTGCTCGTCGAGGAGGGCAACCGATGAAGTTCCGCGAACTGTCGATCGCCGGTGCGTTCGAGATGACTCCGCAGCAGCACGGGGACCCGCGCGGGCTGTTCATGGAGTGGTACCGCTTCGACCGCCTCTCCGAGGTGGTCGGCCACCCGCTGCGGCTGGCCCAGGCCAACCTCTCGGTGTCCTCCCGCGGCGTGGTGCGGGGCGTCCACTTCGCCGACGTGCCGCCCGGCCAGGCCAAGTACGTCACGTGCGTGCGCGGTGCGGTGCTCGACGTGGTGGTGGACCTGCGGGTCGGTTCGCCGACCTTCGGCCGCTGGGACTCCGTCCGGCTGGACGACGTGGACCGCCGGGCCGTGTACATCCCGGAGGGCCTCGGCCACGGCTTCTGCGCCCTGACGGACGACGCCACCCTCTCGTACGTCTGCTCCGAGACCTACAACCCCTCCGGCGAGCACACCGTGCACCCGCTGGACCCGGACCTCGCCATCGACTGGGGCGCCGCCGAGCCGCAGCTGTCCGCGCGCGACGAGGCCGCTCCTTCGCTGGCCGAGGCGAAGGCGTCCGGTCTGCTGCCCGACTACGAGGCCTGCCGGACGTACACCGCAGGACTCCGCTCGGTCTGACCGCCGGGCGGGTGCCGTCCCGGACGGCACCCGCCCGAACGACCGACACGTCGGTCATATGATGTGGCCGCCACGTCCGTGGCCGTGCTCCGTACCGGGGCAGCCGCCCCCAACCACCGGATAACCGCCATGACCACTCTGGATGTCCTGCTCCCCTACTACGGCGACGTGGCACTGATGCAGGCCGCGGTGCGCAGTGTCCTGGCGCAGACCGACCGGGACTGGCGGCTGACGGTCGTCGACGACGGGCGCGAGCCTGGCGTGCCGGAGTGGTTCGCCGCCCTCGGCGATCCGCGGGTCCGGTACATGCGCAACGAGCAGAACCTCGGCGTCACCGGCAACTACCGCAAGTGCCTGGGCCTCGCCGAGCACGAGTACCTCGTGTTCATGGGCACCGACGACATCATGCTGCCCAACTACATCGAGACGATCCGCGGTGTGCTCGCGACCCACCCGGGCGTGGCCATGATCCAGCCGGGCGTCGAGGTCATCGGCAGCGACGGCGCGGTCAGCCGCACGCTGGTGGACGAGGCCAAGCGGCGGCTGTACGCGCCGCGGACCCGCGGTCTGGAGCTGATGGGCGGCGAGGAGCTCGCCGTCAGCCTGCTGCGCGGGAACTGGCTGTACTTCCCGTCGATCTGCTGGCGCACCGACGCCGTCCGCACGATGGGCTTCCGCGACAACCTGGAGATCATCCAGGACCTCGCGCTGATCGTCGACCTGCTCCAGGCCGGCGAGCGGATGGCGGTCAGCGACACGCTGTGCTTCCAGTACCGCCGGCACACGGTCAGCATCTCCTCGAAGTCCGCCTTCAGCGGCAGCCGGTTCACCGAGGCCCGCCGCTACTTCCTCGACGTCGCCGACCGGCTGGACGCGCACGGCTGGCCGCGGGCAGCGAAGGCCGCGCGCAGCCACATCTCCGCCAGGATCCACGCCCTCACGCTGGTGCCGGGTGCCGTGCGCAACCGCCAGTGGGACGGTGCCCGGACCCTGCTGCGGAACGCCTCCGCCACCAGCCGGGTCCGCTGACCCGCGCGGCACCCGGTCCCCCTCTCCTCAAGGAGCGCTCCGCCATGAGCACCCCGCACACACCGCAGCGCGTCGCCGTCCTGGGCGGCACCGGATTCATAGGCCGGGCCGTCGCCGCGCGGTTCGAGGCGACGGGGAGCGAGGTCCTCACGCTGGCCCGCAAGCCCTCCGCCGTGCCCGTGGCCGGCCGCTTCGTCCCCTTCGACCTGACGGCGTCCCCGGCGTCCGAGCTGGCCGCGCTGCTGGAGCGCGAGCGCGTCGACGTCGTCGTGAACGCGGCCGGCGGCATGTGGGGGCTCGACGACGAGCAGATGCACGTCGCCAACGTCGTCCTGGTGGACCGGCTCGTCGAGGCGATCGGCGCCATGGCCGCCCCGGCCCGGCTGGTGCACCTCGGCACCGTCCACGAGTACGGCCTGGTGCCCGTCGGCGCCAGCCAGCACGAGGACGACGTCCCGGCGCCGGTGATGGCCTACGGCCGGCTCAAGCTCGCGGCGACCGAGCGGGTCGTCGACGCGGTGGAGCGCGAGGGCCTCGACGCCGTCGTGCTCAGGCTCGGGAACGTGACCGGGGCCGGACAGCCCGGACACAGCCTGCTGGGCGTCATCGGCGCCAAGCTCGCCACCGCGCACGCCTCCGGCGGGACGGCCGAGCTGACGCTGCAGCCTCTCACCGCCCAGCGCGACTTCGTGGACCTGGACGACACGGTGGACGCCGTGGTGGCCGCCTCGACCACCAGGACGGCCCGCACCGTGCTGAACATCGGAACCGGCTCGGCGGCCCCGGCGCGGCGGCTGGTCGACCTGCTCGTCGAGGTGAGCGGCGTCCCGGTGGAGGTCACCGAAGTACCGGCCCCCGAGGGTACGGGTCCCGAGTCGGAGTGGCAGCAGCTGGAGATCTCCGCCGCACGGGAACAGCTCGGCTGGGTTCCACAGCGCACGCTGCGGCAGTCGGTCGCATCGCTGTGGGCGGACGGCCTGCCCGGCTGACCGTCCGCGCCCGGTAGCGGTCCCACGGCAGGTCCCCCCTCAGCGGACGCAAGAGGTCGCATGCGTGCATGGAGCTGGAGCAGGTCCCATGGCGGGCTGGCCGAGTCGCTGGGGCCGGCGAACGCCTTCGGCGCCCTTCGGCTGATGCTCGCCGGAGCCGTCCTCGTCTCGCACCTCTTTCCGCTCGGTTACGGCCGACGGGACCCGTTGTGGGCCGCGAGCGGCGGGCAGACGGACCTGGGCAGACTCTCGGTGACCGGCTTCTTCGTGCTCTCGGGCTTCCTCATCACGGCAAGTGGCCGCCGTACCCGACCCTTCCAATTCCTCAGGAACCGGGCATTGCGCATCACCCCGGGACTGCTTGCGGCGGTTCTGGTGACCGGATTCGTGATCATGCCTGTCCTGTACTGGCGGGAACACGGGAGCCTGGGAGGGTTCTGGGAGCACCCTCACGGTCCGCTGCGCTACCTCCTCGGGGCGTCTCCGGCCGACGGCAGCTGGGACGTCTCGGACGTCCTCGTCGAGGGCATCGAGCGCGGCACCAACCACAACGCGAACATCAACGGCGCCCTCTGGTCGCTGAAGTACGAGGCGCTCTGCTACCTCCTGGTGGCGCTGCTCGCCGTCGCGGGGGTACTGCGGCGGGCACCGGCGATGTTGGCGGTGCCCGCCGCCCTGCTCTGGTTCGCCGAGTCGGCCGGATGGCTGTTCGGGCGGAACCTCGGGGGCGCCCCCTTCCACCTCGCCGTTCCGGTGGTCGGCGAAGTGTCGCTGGGCCTGGCGGTCGACCTCGCGTACGCCTTCCTGCTCGGCGCCGCCGCGCAGGTCCACCAGCGGCGCCTGCCGGTGCACGACGGTCTCGCGGTGGTCTGCGTGGCGGCGCTTGCGGCCTCCCTGAGGTGGGGCGGCTTGCTCCCCGTGGGCTTCCCGGCGCTGACCTATCTGACGGTGTGGCTGGCCGTACGCCTGCCCGAGCCGTTTCGAAGGATCGGGCGCCGGCGGGACTACTCCTACGGTGTCTACATCTACGGCTTCGCTGTGGAGCAAGGGCTCGCGGTGTTCGGGGTCCCGAGAGCGGGCCTGTTCTGCTACCTCGTCTCGGCCGCGGTGACGACCGCGGGACTGGCCCTCCTCTCGTGGCACGTCGTGGAGGCGCCGGCCTTGCGGCTCAGGGACGGGTTCCACCGCCGGACGGAAGGACCGCCCACCGCTGGGCCTCCCGAGTCGTCACGCCAGTTCAACGGCCGATGCAACCCGGACCGGTAAAACGGGCAAGCATGCGAGGGCTCACACGCCGGGTCGCCCCGACAGGTCCTGGCGATGGCCGCGGCAGTCCGGAAGCCGCCGACGCCAGGCACGCAGCGGCCACGACAAGCGACGAGGCACCAGCCGGAGAGCTGATGCCTCATCGCGGTGAACACCGTTGCAGTACTAGGGCTCCAGCGGTGCGTACAGAACGGACGCCGTCCTCGTACCGGTCCCGTTGAGATCCCGGTCCAGACGGTCGGCGACCTGCTTGTCCCCCACGAGAAGGGTGGGCGGAACCGGCGAACGGCCGATGGCGATCCGGAGGTGCGCGAGCGAGTCACGGTACTTCTGCTCGTCCTCCGGCCGGCCGCCGATCTGCACCTTGAGCATCTCGTCGAACTGCGGCACCACGCCTGCACGGTGCAGCAGGGTCTGGGCGAAGAAGGTCATCCGCCAGTTCGAGTAGCCGTCGTTGGTGTACAGGGTGAGCACCGGAGTACTGACCCGCTGGATGTCCCTGGTCGCGAAGGCTTCAGCAGCCGGGCCGAGCTTCCCGGTGTGTTCGCCACGACCCCACCGCGCCAGCTCGGACTCGTGCCAGGCCGACGGCTTCCCTCCCACGGAGGGCACACCCCACTGGATCCCACCGAAAAGGCTGAGTGCGGCAGCCGCAGCTGCAACGGCCGCCACCGGCTCGGTCCACCGCTGCACCGAGCGCGACGCGAAGCCATTCCGAGCGATCGGCCGCAGAACATAGCCGGCGCCGCCGAGCGCGACCAGCGCGAGCATCAACCCGCCCACGGCCATCTTCTCGAAGTAGTAGGAGAGCTTGCCGGTTTCGTAGATCTGGAACGCGGCGAAGGCCAGCAGCAGGCCCCAGGCGGAGACCACCGTCAGCAGGAGACTCTGAACGGCTCCGATTCGCCGGTTGCGCGGCATCAGACCGGCCACAAGCCCGAGCAGTCCGAGCCCCACGAGGGTGGATCGGTCCATCGGGATCATCGCGCCGCCGGTGACGGCCTGCTTCTTCACGTCGAAGTCCGACAGCACCATGATGACGCTGGGCACCAGGGCGACGGCGCCTCCGACCACCAGACTCAACCAGATCGCCGTCCGACGAGGACGGAACCGACGCCGGTCGACCACCAGGGCCGCCAGCAGGGCTGCACCGATGTACACCGCGTAGATGTTGTAGGTGTACGCGACCGTCACCATGCCGGCGACGCCGACGAGCACGAACTCCGTCCGGCCCATCGCCGATCGGACGAGAAGGGCCACGGCCACCACGAGGAAGAGCAGCCCGATCAGCTCGGAATCGAAGCCCGCCGGTATCATGATCGCGGCCGGGGTGGCGATCATGACGGCGGCGACCGTGCTGCAGACCACCGCCGCCCGCCACCCGCGCAACCGGGGCCCGCCGACCCATCGGGCGGCCCACACCACCGCGGCGCACAACAGGGCGTACGCGGCGAGGACGTATGTGAAGTACCGGTTGTCGGCCGCGATCATCGAGCCGAGTTCGGTGCTCGAAGTCCGGAATACATCCAGCCAGGCGAGGACCAGGTGCGATCCCTCGGGATACACCGCCTCGGTCGGCGGCTGCAACGAGACCCGGGCTGCATCCTGGTGGAGGAAGGCGTAACCACCGACCCGGTGGATGGTGTCGAAGATCGAGAGATGGGTCAGGCGGTCCTCGGCGGTGACCAGCGCGCCCAAGCGCTCGACGGGGCTCTTCCCCGCGATCGGGTGGTGGACGTAGTGCCAGACCACCGCGGCGGTGCCGAGCACCACGGCGTCGGTACCGCGCACCCGCCAGGGCAGGCTGGGCTTCCGTCCGCTCCACCAGGCGGCGCCGCCGACCGCGGACAGCAGCACACCGGAGACGGGCACCGGCGACAGCCCCCACGGCCACACCGAGGCGAGAAGGCCGAGGATCAACAGGGCGCCGCAGAGCAGCAGACCGGAGGCCACCAGTCGATCGAGCAGCACGCCGCCGATCCGGACAGTGGACGCGATCGAGAGGACGAGGATCGGGAGGAGGACGAGATCGAGTCGCACGGCGTTCAGTGCGACCGGCGTCGCCCACGACGCCGCCAGCACCGCCACCAGAACCTGCCACCGGCGGTCGTCCGCACTGCGGCCGGGCCGGATCCCGCCGGGTGCGGGCTCCTTCCCCCGGACTCTCCAGGCCAACATCTGGCTTGCCATTCCGGCCTCTCCTTGAAATCGACCCAGTGCGATGCGTGTCCGAGGCAGGAGCCCGGGCGTCGTCCGTGACGCAGGCACCGTTGCTCACCGCCCCGACCTCAGCGTCGACCGCGTCGCGGCCCATCGGCTTTCAGACGTCGAACACCGACCGCTCTCCCTGGGTCGGCGGGCGGATCCCCCCGCAGGATTATGCCAGCCGCCCTCGAACGGATTTCCCAGGGCCGCACCTCGGTCGGAGGAGGGGGCCGCACAAGGGCCCGCTCTCCGTCATCGCTCCACGGCGGCGATGCCCTCATGCACGGACCGATCCCGTGGTGGCGGGCTTCCCACTGACGAGGTCAGCACGGGAGACCACGGCCCAACGGCGGAAGGGCCCGCCCTCCCCGTCCTCGCGGACGGAGGGGGCGGGCCCTTCCGTTTGCCTTGCGGCGAGCCTGTCTACGACAGACCAGGGTCAGATCGTCACTTGACGATCTTGGTGACCTGGCCGGCGCCGACGGTGCGGCCACCCTCACGGATGGCGAACTTGAGGCCCTCCTCCATGGCGACGGGCTGGATCAGCGCGACGGTCATGGCGGTGTTGTCGCCCGGCATGACCATCTCGGTGCCCTCGGGGAGGGTCACGACGCCGGTCACGTCCGTGGTACGGAAGTAGAACTGCGGGCGGTAGTTGTTGAAGAAGGGGGTGTGACGGCCACCCTCGTCCTTCGACAGGATGTAGGCCTGGGCCTCGAAGTCGGTGTGCGGGGTGACCGAACCCGGCTTGATGATGACCTGGCCGCGCTCGACGTCCTCGCGCTTGATGCCACGGAGGAGCAGACCGACGTTCTCACCGGCCTGGCCCTCGTCGAGCAGCTTGCGGAACATCTCGATACCGGTGACCGTGGTGGTGGTCTTGGTGGTCTTGATGCCGATGATGTCGACGGTCTCGTTGACCTTGAGGACACCGCGCTCGATGCGGCCGGTGACGACGGTGCCACGACCGGTGATCGTGAAGACGTCCTCGATCGGCATCAGGAACGGCAGCTCGGTGGCACGGGCCGGGGTCGGGATCGACTCGTCGACGGCGTGCATGAGGCCGAGGAGCTTCTCGCCCCACTCCTTGTCGCCCTCGAGCGCCTTGAGCGCCGAGACGCGCACGACCGGCAGGTCGTCGCCCGGGAACTCGTACTCGGAGAGGAGCTCACGGACCTCGAGCTCGACGAGCTCCAGGATCTCCTCGTCGTCCACCATGTCGGCCTTGTTCAGGGCGACGACGATGTAGGGGACGCCGACCTGGCGGGCCAGGAGGACGTGCTCCTTGGTCTGCGGCATCGGGCCGTCGGTGGCGGCGACGACGAGGATCGCACCGTCCATCTGGGCCGCACCGGTGATCATGTTCTTGATGTAGTCAGCGTGACCCGGGCAGTCAACGTGGGCGTAGTGACGCGCCTCGGTCTGGTACTCGACGTGCGCGATCGAGATGGTGATACCGCGCTGCCGCTCCTCCGGCGCCTTGTCGATCTGGTCGAACGGCGTGAAGGGGTTGATGTCCGGGTACGCGTCGTGCAGCACCTTGGTGATCGCCGCGGTCAGCGTGGTCTTACCGTGGTCGATGTGACCGATGGTGCCGATGTTGACGTGGGGCTTCGTCCGCTCGAACTTCGCCTTCGCCACTGCAGTCCTCCTGAGGACAGTTCTGTACGCCGTACGACGTCAGTTGGTCTTTGATCGGGATTGGGAACGGGGCGCCGGTAGCGCTCCATGCCGTCCCGCGGGGTGGGGTGCCGGGAGGGCCCGGGGGAATCCGTGGGGATTCGCCCCGGGTTACCTCCTTCTAGCCTAAGGGGTCGGATTCGTCCCGAATAACGGGCCGAACCTTGACCGGCGGAGCCGGCCTTACTCGCCCTTGGCCTTGGCGATGATGTCGTCCGCCACGTTCCGCGGAACCTCGGCGTACGAGTCGAACTGCATCGAGTAGCTTGCGCGACCAGAGGTCTTGCTGCGCAGGTCACCGACGTAGCCGAACATCTCGGAGAGCGGCACGAGCGCCTTGACGACGCGCGCACCGTGACGCTCCTCCATGGCCCGGATCTGGCCACGGCGGGAGTTGATGTCGCCGATCACGTCGCCCATGTAGTCCTCGGGCGTGGTGACCTCGACGGCCATCATCGGCTCCAGGAGGGCCGGACCGGCCTTCTTGGCGCCTTCCTTGAAGGCCATCGAACCGGCGATCTTGAACGCGAGCTCGGACGAGTCGACGTCGTGCGACGCGCCGTCGAGCAGGGTCACGCGGACGCCCTGGAGCGGGTAGCCGGCGAGGACACCGAACTCCATGGCCTCCTGGCAACCGGCGTCGACCGAGGGGATGTACTCCTTCGGCACGCGGCCACCGGTGACCTTGTTGACGAACTCGTAGCCCTCGCCCGACTCCAGCGGCTCGATCGCGATCTGGATCTTCGCGAACTGACCCGAACCACCGGTCTGCTTCTTGTGCGTGTAGTCGATGCGCTCGACGGCCTTGCGGATCGTCTCGCGGTACGCGACCTGCGGCTTGCCGACGTTGGCCTCGACCTTGAACTCACGGCGCATACGGTCGACGAGCACCTCGAGGTGCAGCTCGCCCATACCCGCGATGATGGTCTGGCCGGTCTCCTCGTCCGTGTTGACCTGGAAGGACGGGTCCTCCTCGGCGAGACGCTGGATGGCGACACCCAGCTTCTCCTGGTCGCCCTTGGACTTGGGCTCGATCGCGACGCGGATGACCGGGGCCGGGAAGTCCATGGACTCCAGGATGACCGGCTGCTTCTCGTCGGACAGCGTCTCACCGGTGGTGGTCTGCTTCAGGCCCATGACGGCGATGATGTCGCCGGCGCCCACCGAGTCGATCTCCTCACGCTTGTTCGCGTGCATGCGGTAGATCTTGCCGATGCGCTCCTTCTTGCCCTTGACGGAGTTCAGCACCGAGGTGCCGGACTCCAGGCGGCCGGAGTACACGCGGACGAAGGTGAGCTTGCCCAGGTGCGGGTCAGACATGATCTTGAACGCCAGGGCGGCCAGCGGCTCGTCGTCCGAGGCCTGGCGGACGATCTTCTCTTCGGGGTTGTTCGGCTTGGTGCCCTCGATGCCCTCGATGTCGAGGGGCGACGGCAGGTACTTCACAACCGCGTCGAGCAGGGGCTGAACGCCCTTGTTCTTGAACGCCGAGCCGCAGAAGATCGGGGTGAAGTCCGAGTTCAGCGTGCCCTTGCGGATCGCGGCGACCAGCAGCTCCTCGGGGATGTCCTCGCCCTCCAGGGCGAGCTCCATCACCTCGTCGCTGACGTTCGACACGGTGTCGAGCAGGGCCTCGCGGTACTCCTCGGCCTTGTCGGCGAGGTCGGCCGGGATGTCGACGACGTCGTACATCTCGCCCTTGGTGGCCTCGGGCGACCAGACCAGGGCCTTCATCTTCACCAGGTCGACGACGCCGACGAAGTCGGACTCCGCGCCGATCGGGAGCTGCATGACCAGCGGGGTGGCGCCGAGGCGGTCCACGATGGTCTGCACGCAGAAGTAGAAGTCGGCGCCCGTGCGGTCCAGCTTGTTGATGAAGCAGATGCGCGGGACGCCGTAGCGGTCAGCCTGCCGCCACACGGTCTCGGACTGGGGCTCGACGCCGGCGACGCCGTCGAACACCGTCACGCCACCGTCGAGCACGCGCAGCGAGCGCTCCACCTCGACGGTGAAGTCGACGTGGCCCGGGGTGTCGATGATGTTGATGGTGTTGTCGACGCCGTCGAGCGTCCAGTGACAGGTCGTCGCGGCCGACGTGATGGTGATGCCGCGCTCCTGCTCCTGCTCCATCCAGTCCATGGTGGCAGCGCCATCGTGGACCTCACCGATCTTGTACGAGACACCGGTGTAGAACAGGATCCGCTCGGTGGTGGTGGTCTTGCCCGCGTCGATGTGCGCCATGATCCCGATGTTGCGGACCTTGGCGAGGTCAAGGGAGGTTGCAGCCATGGTGGCTCGTTCTCTCTCTGTCTAGTGACGGGGTTCGGACTACCAGCGGTAGTGCGCGAAGGCCTTGTTGGACTCGGCCATCTTGTGGGTGTCCTCGCGACGCTTCACGGACGCGCCGAGGCCGTTGCTGGCGTCGAGGATCTCGTTCAGCAGACGCTCGGTCATGGTCTTCTCGCGACGGGCGCGGGAGTAACCGACGAGCCAGCGCAGCGCCAGGGTGTTGGCACGGCCCGGCTTGACCTCGACCGGCACCTGGTAGGTCGCGCCACCGACACGGCGGGACTTGACCTCGAGGGTCGGCTTGACGTTCTCCAGGGCGCGCTTGAGCGCGACCACCGGGTCGGCGCCGGTCTTCTCGCGGACGCCCTCGAGGGCGCCGTACACGATCCGCTCGGCGGTGGAGCGCTTGCCGTGCAGCAGGATCTTGTTGACCAGCGAGGTCACCAGCGGGGAGCCGTAAACCGGGTCGATGATGACCGGGCGCTTCGGGGCGGGGCCCTTACGAGGCATTCTTACTTCTCCTTCTTGGCGCCGTAGCGGCTGCGAGCCTGCTTGCGGTTCTTGACACCCTGGGTGTCGAGGGAACCGCGGATGATCTTGTAGCGGACACCAGGAAGGTCCTTCACACGGCCACCGCGGACCAGCACGATGGAGTGCTCCTGCAGGTTGTGGCCCTCGCCCGGGATGTAGGCGGTGACCTCGATCCCGCTGGTGAGGCGCACACGGGCGACCTTACGAAGCGCCGAGTTCGGCTTCTTCGGGGTGGTCGTGTACACACGCGTGCAGACGCCACGACGCTGCGGGGAGCCCTTCAGGGCGGGCGTCTTGTTCTTCTCGACCTTGTCCTGCCGGCCCTTTCGGACCAGCTGCTGGATCGTAGGCACCGTTTCTCCGTTTTCTGTGTGCCAAGGCTGCGTAAAACTAACCTGCGGCGCCCCTCGACCCACCGACCCACGCGGTCGGGTGTGTCGAGTCTCCCGGCGGAGGAATCGCGGAATCCCATGAGCTGATGGACAGCGACGGCGCTCGCACGGCGAGAGCGGGATCAGCGCTCCGCTACGGCGGCCGGTCAACTGGCACGCACAAGGACCCGGGGACACCCCAGGCACGAATCAGAGCGTACCTAGCGCATCGGCGGCGGTCAAAACAAATGCAACGCCGCTGCTCACCCGGGCGAGCCTGGACAACCAGAACGGTGCGGGAACGTTCGAGCCGTCTTACCACACATCGGACGGGACCGCCACCTTGCCCGGCCGCCGTCCCGGCCCGCGGAACGGGACGGAACCGCAGGTCAGCCCGCGGACACCACGGCGAGCAGCATCATCAGCGCCCACCCGGCCACCGACAGCCAGCCGATCACCAGACCGGCCGTCGCCATGCCGTCGCCCTCCTCGCGGCCGGCCCGCAGCTGCGACTTCGCGATGTGCCCGGTGACCACGGCCGGGATGCCGAGCGCGCCGAAGGTCGGCAGGCAGAGCAGGCCCAGCACCATCGAGGCGATCGCCATCCCGTTGGTGCGCGGCGGCGCGTACGGCGCCGGCGGCGGCATGAAGGTCGGCGGGACGACCGGCACGGCCGCGCCCATCGGCGCCACCATCGGCCCGGACGGCAGGTCGGCGACCAGCTGCGCGAGCTGACCGTACGTCTGCGCGCGGTGCGCGTGGTCGAAGCGCTGCGAGTACTCCTCCGCCGTCAGCCGGCCCTCGGCGTAGGCGGCCTTCAGCACGTCGACCGTCCGCTCGCGGTCCGCGTGGGCGGCGCGCATCGCGGCCTGCGGGGTGGCCGCCGGCTGCCAGGGCTGCGGCGGCGGGCCGTACGACTGCTGCGGATGCCTCCACGGCTCAACGGCCATGCGGCCACCTCCCTGACACCCCGTCGCGCGTCGGCTGCGCGTGCTGCCCCTACAGAATGCAGGACGAGCGGCGCCCCCGAGTAGTTGCCCGCCACGAAGACCGATTCACGTGGCGGCCGCCACGCGCCGCCCGCGGCCCGCCCGCCCGTCGGAGCCGCTCCTGCATCATGGGACGGGGTCCGGCCGGTCGTGGCCGGGCCGGCGGACGCGGACGGAAGAGGCATCGTGGGCAGGCGCAGCGGCAGGGCCGGGCAGGACTCCGCCGTCGAGGGGCTGCTGGCCTCGGCGGTGCAGCAGGTCGTGGCGGCGCCCGCGGAGACGTTGGAGTACGCGCTGGACGGCGGCGCCTCGCTGCTGGCCGCCTCGGCGGAGCAGTGGCCGGAGGTCGGCCGGGCGCTGCTGGCGTTCGCGGAGCGCGCGGTCGGCCGGTGCTGGACGGCCGGGTGGCGGCCCGCCGACCTCGTCCGGGTGGTGCGGCGCGAGCTGGGGCCGGTGCACCTGGCGCTGGCGGTCGACCTGATCGCGGCGGAGGGCAGGCGGCACCCGGCCGCCTCGCTGGACCGGCGCTGGCAGGAGCAGCTGCGGGAGCTGGCGGCCGAGGTGTGGTGGGGGTCGGACGAGGCGTACCTGCCGGAGTTCGCGGCCCGGCACCGGCAGGACCGGTTCGCGCTGGCGACGGCCGCGCTGGAGCTGCTGCGGGCCTGGTCGCTGCTGCCGCCGATCGCGCCGGTCGGCCCGGTGCCCGGGCAGCAGGGCGGCGGTCGGGCGTTCGACCCGGCGGCCGCGCGCCCGGCGGCGGGCGAGCCGCGGATGCTCGGGCGGATCCGGGCGCTGCTGGCGAAGGCCGAGTCGACGGAGTTCCCCGACGAGGCGGAGGCGCTGACCGAAAAGGCCCAGCAGCTGATGGCGCAGCACTCGATCGACGAGGCGCTGCTCGCGGCGGGCGGCCCGGCGAAGGACGCGCCGGCCGCGCTGCGGATCGGGGTCGACCAGCCGTACGAGAGCCCGAAGGCGATGCTGCTGGACGCGGTGGCGGCGGCGAACCGGTGCCGGGTGGTGTGGGCGAAGGAGTTCGGCTTCTGCACGGTGATCGGCTTCGACGCGGACCTGGACGCGGCGGAGCTGCTCTACACCTCGCTGCTGGTGCAGGGCACCGCGGCGATGCACCGGGCGGGCAGCCGCCGGCACCAGGACGGCGCGCCGCGGACGAAGGCGTTCCGTCAGTCCTTCCTGATCTCCTATGCTGCGCGGATCCGGGAGCGGCTCACCGAGGCGACCGAGCGGGCGACCGCCGACGCGGCGGCCGGACGGCACCTGCGCGAGGACGGCACCTCCGAGCAGCTGGCGCCGGACGAGCGGCTGCTGCCGGTGCTGGCGGCCCGCGGGCAGGCGGTGGACGACACGGTCGGGCGGATGTTCCCGAAGCTGGTCTCGCAGCGGGTGCGGGTCAGCGACGGAGAGGGGTGGGCGGCCGGACGGGCCGCCGCGGACCGGGCGGCGCTGCACGGGCGCGCCGGGGCGATCGAGGACTGACGGCCGGGGCGGCCGCGGAGGGGGAGACGATGGTGGAGTACCGGGACCGCGTGCGCGGCTCACTGGTGGGCGGGGCGCTCGGCGACGCGCTGGGCTGGCCGGTGGAGTTCCAGCGGCTGGACGACATCCGGGACCGCTTCGGCCCGGACGGGCTGCGCTCGCCGGCGGCCGGCGGCCGGCACGGCGAGGTGACCGACGACACCCAGATGACGCTGTTCACCGCCGAGGGCCTGCTGCGCGGCGGTACCCGCGAGGAGGTCCACCGGGCGTACCGGCGGTGGATGCTGACCCAGCGGCTGCCCGGGCCGGAGCGCCACCCGGACGGGTGGCTGCTCGGCCGGGAGTTCCTGTACGCCTCGCGGGCGCCGGGGACGGCCTGCACCAGCGGGCTCGCCGGGTACGGCTACCTGCCGGCGGTGGCGTACGGGCTGCACGGCGAGGTGAACGCGCAGTCCAAGGGCTGCGGCACGGTGATGCGCTCGGCGCCGTTCGGGCTGGCCCGGCTGGGGGTGCGGCGGGCCTTCGAACTGGCGGCGGACTGCGCTCAGCTGACGCACGGACACCCGACGGGGTACCTGGCGGCGGGGGCCTTCGCGGCGCTGGTCGAACGGCTGGTGCACGGGACGGAGCTGCGGCGGGCGGTCGAGGAGACCGTCGAGCAGACCGCGGCGTACCCGGGCGGCGAGGAGACGGTGGCGGCGCTGCGGCACGCGGTGCGGGTGGCCGGGCTCGGCCCGGCGTGCCCCGAGCGGGTGGAGCAGGTGGGCCTCGGCTGGATCGCCGAGGAGTGCCTGGCGATCGCGGTGTACGCGGCGCTGACGGGCGCGGACGCCCGGGAGGCGCTGGTGCTGGCGGCGAACCACTCGGGGGACAGCGACTCCACCGGTGCGGTCTGCGGCAACCTGGTCGGCGCGATGTACGGCACCGCCGGGCTGCCGGCGGACTGGACGGCCGAGGTGGAGGGCCTGGACGTGGTGCTGCAGGTCGCGGACGACCTGGTGGCGGCCTTCGCGGACGGCGACCGGGCCGCACTGGCGGACCGGTACCCGCTGCTGCCCCCGGTGGAGGCTCCCGCGGCTCCCGCCTTCTCGACTCCCGTCGCTCCCCCGGCACCGCAGGCGGGCCGGCAGCGCTTCCGGACCAGGGACTGAGCCGGTGGGCCTGAGCCCGGAGAAGGTGGCGGCCGCCGCGCCGGGGCTGGTCGGCCACTACGCGTCGGCGCGGGTCAGCCTGGAGAAGTCCGGGCTGCGCGGGGTGCGGGCCGCGGTGTACCTGGTGCTGGACCGGTCCGGGTCGATGCGGCCGTTCTACCGCTCGGGTGCCGTCCAGCGCTTCGCCGAGCAGGTGCTGGCGCTCTCCGCGCACCTGGACGACGACGGGCGGGTGCCGGTGGTGTTCTTCTCCACCGAGGTGGACGGGGTGGCCGAGCTCGCGCTCGACGACCACCGCGGCCGGATCGACGCGCTGCACGCCGGGCTCGGGCACATGGGCCGCACCAACTACCACCTGGCGATGAAGGCCGTGATCCGGCACCACCAGCTGTCCGGGGCGAACGCCCCGGCGCTGGTGGTGTTCCAGACCGACGGCGGCCCGACCGCCCGCGGCGCGGCCCGCGAGCTGCTCTGCCTGGCCGCCGAACTGCCGCTCTACTGGCAGTTCGTGGGCTTCGGCGACCCGGCCGACCAGGAGTTCGCCTTCCTGCACCGGCTGGACGAGCTCCCGGTGCCCGCGGCCCGGCCGGTCGACAACGCAGGCTTCTTCCCGGCCGGCCGCGACCCCGGCTCCCACTCCGACGCCGAGCTGTACGACCGGCTGCTGGACGGCTTCCCCGCGTGGCTGGCGGCCGCCCGGGCGGCGGGCGTCCTGGCCGGCTGAGTCGGCGTCCCGGTCGGCCGAGCGGGCGTCAGTCCCAGAGCGCGCCGAGCGCGAGGAGTTCGTCGCGGTACTCGATGCGCTGGGCCCACTCGGCGGGCCAGGCGGCGCTGCCGTGCCGGGCGCCGGCGAAGGCGCCGGTGAGGCAGGCGATGGAGTCGGAGTCGCCGGAGGAGAAGGCGGCCCGGCGGACGGCCGCGACCGGGTCGTCGGGCAGCAGCAGGAAGCACAGCAGGCCGGTGGCGAAGGCCTCTTCGGCGATCCACCCGGCGCCGGTGATCTCGCACGGGTCGGTGTCGAGGGAGGGCCGGGCGAGCGCGGCGTCCAGCCGGTCGAGGACGAAGAGGCACTCGTCCCAGCCGCGGGTGGCGAAGGTCTCCGGCGACGGGTCCTGGGCGTGGGCGGCGAGGTCGCCGAGCCAGAACGCGTCGTAGCGGCCGCGCTGCCCGGTGGCGTACGCGCGCAGCAGGCCCGGGAGTTCGGCCGGGGCGGTGCCGTCGGCGAGCAGCCGCACGGTGTGCGCGGTGAGCACGCTGGCGGCGAGCGCGGTGGGGTGGCCGTGGGTCAGCCCGGACTGCAGCTGCGCGGCGCCGGAGAGCTGGGCCGGCGTCAGCCCGCGGACGAGGCCGAGCGGGGCGACCCGCATGTTGGCGCCGCAGCCCTTGGATCCGACGTCGCTCGCCTGCTGCCAGGACGTGCCGTCCCTGCTGAGGCGGTGGCAGGAGCGCATGCAGGTGCGGCCGGGGGCGCGGTTGTTCTCCGGGGAGCGCCACCAGTCGACGAACTCCTCGCGCAGCGGCCGCTCCAGGCGCAGCGGGGTGAGCGGGCCGCGCTCCAGGGCGGTGCGCAGGGCGCGGCCGAGGGCAAGGGTCATCTGGGTGTCGTCGGTGACCCTGGCCGGGTCGGGCAGCGGGAGCCGGCGCCAGTCGGGGCAGCCGGCGGTGATGCCCGCCATGGTGTCGAACTCGGTGGGTCGTCCCATGGCGTCGCCGATCGCCAGCCCCAGCAGTGCCCCCGTTGCCGCTCCCACGGCCACCTCCAGCGGTGTGTCAGACCTCGACCAGCAGTTCTTCGAGTCCGCGGATCACGTAGCCGGGCCGCCAGACGGGCTCGCGGACGAGGCGCAGGCCGGGTGCCCGGCGGAGCAGTGCGCCGAAGGACTCGTTGAGCTCCAGTCTGGCGAGCGGAGCGCCGAGACAGAAATGGATTCCGGCGCCGAAGGTGATGTGCGGGTTGTCGGTGCGGCCGAGATCGAGCCGGTCGGGGTCGGCGAAGCGCTCGGGGTCGCGGTTGGCGGAGCCGAAGAGCAGCGCGACCTCGGAGCCGCGCGGGATCCGTACCCCGCCGACCTCGATGTCCTCCAGCACCCAGCGTTCGAACATCTGCAGCGGGGTGTCCCAGCGCATCAGTTCCTCGACGGCGGTGGGCAGCAGTTCGTCCACCGAGGCGCGGAGCCGGGCGAGTTCGCCGGGGTTGCGGAAGAGCGCCCACCAGCCGTTGCCGGTGGTGTTGACGGTCGCCTCGTGCCCGGCGTTGAGCAGCAGCACGCAGGTGGAGACGACCTCCTGCTCGCTGAGCACCTCCCCCTCGTCGGCGACCAGGGCGAGGGCACTGATCAGGTCGTCGCCGGGGTCGGTGCGGCGCCGCCGGATCAGGGCGCGCAGGTAGTCGGAGAACTCGGTGCTGGCGCGGACGGCGCGCCGCGCGGTCTCCTCGCCCGGGTTGAGCTCGAACATGCCGGTGATGTCGGCGGACCACGGCCGCAGCAGGTGCCGGTCGCCCTCCGGGACGCCGAGCATCTCGGCGATGACGGCGACCGGCAGCGGCTCGGCGACCGTCGCGATCAGGTCGCCGCCGCCGTCGGCCAGCAGGCCGGTGACGAGTCCGTCGGCGAGCCGGGCGACGGTGGGGCGCAGCGACTCGACCCGGCGCGGGGTGAAGGCCTTGGAGACCAGGCGGCGGATGCGGGTGTGGTCGGGGGCCTCCAGGTCGAGCAGGCCGTTGTCGTTGAGGGTGTGGAAGGGCTCGTGCGCGGGGTCGGGCTCGGGCCGGCCGAACTCGGCGTGGGTGTAGCGGTGGGTGTAGGTGCGGCCGAGCCTGCGGTCGCGCAGCAGGGCGGAGACGTCGGCGTACCGGGCGACCAGCCACTGGTTGCTGGGTTCGTACCGGGTGACCGGCGCCTTCGCCCGGAGCTCGGCGTACGCGTCGTAGGGGTGGGCGACGAACGCCGCCGACCACGGGTCGAAGCCACCGCTTGCCATCGTCCGCCTCCCACGCGTCCGGGGAGGGCCCATGCTACGCAGCCGGTCAGGCCGGGGTGGAGAACTCCCCTGCGGTGATCCGGGCGACCAGCGCGGGCAGCGCCTGCGAGATCGGTTCGCGGATCACCTCGGCGGCCTCGTCGTCGTAGGGGGTCGGGTCGGCGTTGACGACGATCAGCCGGGCGCCGTGCTCCACCGCGACCCGGGCGAGACCGGCCGCCGGGTGGACCTGCAGCAGGGTGCCGACGGCGAGGAACAGGTCGCAGGCCTTGGCGATCGCCGCGGCGTCCGCGAGCACCCGCTCGTCGAGCACCTCGCCGAACATCACGGTGCACGGCTTGAGCACGCCCCCGCAGGCGAGGCAGGCCGGGTCCGGTTCGCCGGCGTCGACCCGGGCCAGCGCCTCGGCCATCGGGGTGCGCAGGCGGCAGCGGACGCACTGCACCCGGTCGGCGGTGCCGTGGAGTTCGAGCACCTTGCGCTCGGGCAGGCCCGAACGCCGGTGCAGGCCGTCGACGTTCTGCGTGAGGACGCGCATCGGCAGCCCGGAGCGCTCCAGTTCGACGAGCGCGAGGTGGCCGGCGTTGGGTTCGGCACCGACGGCGCCGACCTCCTTGCGCAGCTGCCAGGACCGCCGGCGGACGTCCGGATCGGCGAGGTACGGGCCGATGGTGACGAGCTCCTGCGCCTTCGGGTCGCGCTGCCACAGGCCGTTCGGGCCGCGGTAGTCGGGGATGCCGGAGTCGGTGGAGATGCCCGCGCCGGTGAGGACGGCGATCAGGGGCCGCTTGGCGTTCATGGCCGGGACGGTACGCGGACGGCCGCGGCCGGCGCCACCGGAAAAACCCGGTGCGCCGCGCGGCGGCGGCTGCGCACACTGGCCGGGAAGCCCACCGTGTCGAAGGAGTCCTGTGCAGGGTGCCGTCACCGTCTCGCCGTCCCGGGTACCGGAGTTGCTGCTGGGTCTGGCGACCGTCCGCCCGGTCTTCCTGTGGGGTGCGCCCGGCATCGGCAAGTCCTCGCTGGTGCGGGGGTTCGCCGATTCGCTGGGTCTGGAGTGCGTGAGCCTGATCGGCACCCAGCTGGCGCCGGAGGACCTGGTCGGCGTGCCGCAGCTGACCGCGGACGGCCGGTCCCGGTTCTGCCCGCCGGAGTCGATCGCCCGCGACGAGCCGTACTGCCTGTTCCTCGACGAGCTCAACGCGGCCTCGCCGGACGTGCAGAAGGCCTTCTACTCGCTGATCCTGGACCGCCGGATCGGCTCCTACGAGCTGCCGCCGGGCTCGATCGTGATCGGCGCGGGCAACCGGGCGACCGACGGTGCGTTGGCCCGGCCGATGGCCTCCGCGCTGGTCAACCGGCTGGTCCACGTGCACCTGCGGGCCAGCGCCACCGACTGGCTGGCCTGGGCGGCCGACGCGGGCATCCACCCGTGGGTGCTGGACCACCTCACCGACCGGCCGGACCACCTGTGGTCGGCGCCGCCGAAGACCGAGGAGCCGTTCTCCACCCCGCGCTCCTGGCACATGCTCTCCGACGCGCTGCACTCCTTCGGCCCGGCCCTGGACGAGGCGGCGCTGCAGGTGGTCGCGCACGGCCTGCTCACCCCGCAGCACGCGGTGGCCTTCTGCGGCTACGCCAAGATCGTCCGCAACGCGTACGGGCTGGACGCCATCCTCAAGGGCGACGCCCGCTGGCCCGCCCGGTTGGAGGACCGCGACCTGCTGTACTACCTGGCCGACGCCTTCCGCGGGAGGCTGGTCAAGGTGCTCCCGGCCCGCAAGGAGCACGCCTCCGAGCAGCTGCGGCGCACCGCGTACCGGGCGAAGTCGCTGCTCGTCCAGCTCGCCGAGATCTCCGTCGAGGTCGCCCAGACCGTCATCGCGGACGGCGAGGACGGCAACCCGGTGCTGCCGTCCTGGTTCCTGGTCGAGGCCGCCCGGGACATGCCCCGGCTGGTCGAGGCCCGGCGGTGAGCCGTGCCGCCGCGAAGCGCCGCGCCGCCGGCCGTGATCCCGAGGAACGTCCGGACCCGGCCGCCGAGGCCTTCCGGGCGGGACTGGCGCTGGTGGGGGCCAACCACGCCCTGAACGCGATCGACGCCCGGATCTGCACCGCCCCCGACTGCGAAGCCGTCCCGCCCGGCGGCTGGGCGGTCGTCGACTCCGACGGCACCGTGCACGCCGACATCGGGCGGCGCGCCGAACCCGCCGAGTGGGCCTGGGTGCTGACGCACTGCCTGCTCCACCTCGGCTTCGGCCACGTGCCCGCCGCGCGCGGCCGGCGCACACCGGCCGACGACGCGCTGCAGGCCGCCCGCTGCACCGCCGTCCACCGCTTCCAGGCCACCTTCCACGTCGGGCGCTGCCCGTTCGACCTGCCGCGGTCGCTGCCCGCCGGCGACGAGGACGAACTCGCCGCCCGCTGGCGCCGCGACGGGGTGCCGGACGTCCCGAGCGCCTGCGGCCCGGGCCTCGCCGACCAGCTGCTGGTGCCCTGGCAGGGGTACCGGGACCCGGAGGACTGGACGGCCGCGTTCGCCGCGGCCCTCACCCGGACGGTCTCCGCCGCGATGGACGTCGCCGGCGGCCGCCGGGCCGGCCTCACCGACGCCCGCGAACCGCAACGGCCCTGGATGCGGGCGCTGAACTGGTTCGTCTCCTCCTACCCGCTGCTCGGCGGCATCGCGGCCGGCATGACCGTCGTCGCCGACGCCGAACTCGTCCGCGCGCACGGGATCTCCGTCGCCGCGGTGAACGCCGCGGCCGGCGAGCTCTACGTCAACCCGCTGCTGCACCTGACCGACGAGGAGTGGCGGTTCGTCCTCGGCCACGAGATGCTGCACGCCGCCCTGCGGCACGGCGACCGGACGGGCGCCCGCGACCCGTACCTCTTCAACGTCGCCTGCGACTTCGTGGTGAACGGCTGGCTGGTCGAGATGGGCGTCGGCGACATGCCGGAGGGCCTGCTGCACGACCCGCAGCTCAAGGGGCTCTCCGCCGAGGAGGTGTACGACCGGATCGTCCGCGACCAGCGGCGGATCCGCCGCCTCGCCACCCTCGCCGGGAAGGGCCGGCCGGACGTGCTCGGCGAGCCGCTCGGCAACCCGCGCGACCACGTCGACCTGGACGGGTTCTACCGGCGCGGCCTGCAGCAGGGCTTCGAACTCCACACCCGGGAGCGCGGCACCCTCCCCGCCGGACTGGTCGAGGAGATCCGCGCGCTCGCCCACCCGCCCCTGCCCTGGGACGCGCAGCTCGCCCGCTGGTTCGACGAGTTCGTGCCGTCCCCGCAGACCGTGCGCAGCTACGCCCGGCCCTCGCGCCGGCAGTCCGCCACCCCGGACATCCCGCGGGCGGGGCGGTGGCGGCCCGAGGAGGAGGTCGCCCGGTGCACCTTCGGCGTGGTGCTCGACACCTCCGGCTCGATGAGCCGGCCGCTGCTCGGCAAGGCCCTCGGCGCCATCGCCTCGTACGCGGCGGCCCGCGACGTGGCCGCCGCCCGGGTGGTGTTCTGCGACGCCGCACCGCACGACGCCGGCTACCTGCCGCCGGAGGAGATCGCCGGCCGGGTCCGCGTCCGGGGCCGCGGCGGCACGGTGCTGCAGCCCGGGGTCGACCTGCTGGAACGCGCCGAGGACTTCCCGCCGGGGGCTCCGCTGCTGGTGATCACCGACGCCGAGTGCGACGTCCTGCGGATCCGCCGCGAGCACGCCTACCTCGTCCCCCGCGGCGCCACCCTCCCCTTCACCCCCCGCGGCCCGGTCTTCCGCATGCGCTAGGGCTCCCGGCGGCGGCTCGGGGCGACGGTCGCGGACGGCCCGTCACGGCTCCCCCGCGACCACCGCCCCGGACTCGTAGGCGAAGACCACGGCGTGCACGCGGTCGCGCAGCTGCAGCTTGGCGAGGAGGTTGGAGACGTGGGTCTTCACCGTGTGCTCGCTGACGGTGAGTTCGGCGGCGATCTCGGCGTTGGAGAGTCCGCGGGCGAGCAGCCGCAGCGTCTGGGCCTCGCGGCCGGTCAGCTGCTGCAGCAGCCGGGAGGGCGGCCGCGCCGGGCTCGCCGGTCCGGCCCTGCGGGCGGTGAACTCGCCGATCAGCCGTCGGGTGACGGAGGGCGCGAGCAGCGCCTCGCCGGAAGCGACCGTGCGGACGCCGTGGGTGAGGTCGTCGCGCCGGACGTCCTTCAGCAGGAAACCGCTGGCTCCGGCGTAGAGCGCGTCGAAGACGTAGTCGTCGATGTCGAAGGTGGTCAGCATGACGACCTTGGTGCCGGGGTGCTCGGCGCAGACCCGGCGCGCCGCCTCCAGCCCGTCCATGACCGGCATGCGGACGTCCAGGAGCAGCACGTCGGGACGGTGCTCCCGGACGGCTTCGACGGCCTGGGCGCCGTCCGCCGCCTCGGCGACCACCTCGATGTCGGGCTGGGCGTCCAGGATCATGCCGAAGCCGGCCCGGACCAGCTCCTGGTCATCCGCGACGACCACACGGATCACCACTGCGTGCTCTCCTTCCGTCAGATGTCCAGGGGCAGGCGGGCGTTCACCAGGAAGCCGCCGTCCGGCCGCGGCCCCGCCTCGGCGCTGCCGCCGCAGGCGGCCGCCCGTTCGCGGATGCCGATCAGTCCGCGCCCGCCGGGCAGCCCGCCGGCCCGGGCCGGGGGCACGCCCCGGCCGTCGTCGGTGACCTCGACCTCCAGTACCGGGCCCCGCACGCCCACCCGGACGCCGACGTGCCGCGCCTCGGCGTGCTTGAGGACGTTGGTCAGCGCCTCCTGGACGATCCGGTAGGCGGCGGCCTGCACGTCTGCCGGCCCGTGCTCCTCGATCTCGGCCCGGACGGCGATGCCCGCGTCGCGGACCCGGTCGACCACCGTCGGCAGCTCGGCCAGCGTGGGCTGCGGGGCGAGTTCGGGCCGGGCCCCGTCCTCCTTCAGCACGCCGAGCACCCGGCGGAGCTGGACCATCGCGTCCCGTCCGGAGTCGGCGATGGTGTCGAAGGTCCGGATCGCCCGGCCGGGGTCGCTGCGGACGACCAGCGGGCCGGCCTCGGCCTGGATGACCATCAGGGAGACGGCGTGGGCGAGGATGTCGTGCATCTCCCGGGCGATCCGGCCGCGCTCCTCGGCGACCGCCCGGCCGGCCTCGCCGGCGGCGCGCAGCGCGGCCTCCCGGGCGCGCTCCGCCTCGACCGCGGCTCGTTCGGCCTCGACCCGGGCCCGTCGGTGCAGTTCGCGGGTGAGCGAGCCGAGGATGAAGCTGCCCACCGACATCAGCAGGCTGAACAGCATGCCGTTCGGCGAGCGGGTGCCCAGGATGTTGGCTGGCACCAGGATCGCCAGCATGAGCCAGCGCTGCCAGTCCCGGCCGCGGTCGGCGACCGTGTAGACGGTCAGCACCTGGTGCAGCGGGAGCTGCGGCGCGACGGAGTGCGCGACGATCGACTGGGTCAGCGAGAACACCCCGCTGACCAGCCAGACGGTGAACGGCGCCCGACGGCGCCAGGGCAGCGGCGCGGCCGCGGCGACCACCAGCAGGTACACCCACCAGGGCCAGCCCCGGTCGTCGCAGAACACCGCCCAGACCGAGATCGCCGCCGCGGCCAGCGCGAGGCCGGTGTCCACCACGTACGGACCGGCCCGGCCGGGCCCCGCCCGCCACCGGTCGGTGAGCGCGGCCGCCCGCGCCCGGACGTGCACCGTCCACTCCCCCACCGCCGGACCTCCCCCGTGACCCGTCCCGGAACGATCATGCCGTACCGGCGGCGGCTCAAACACCCTCCACCGTCACGTCGCCGGTCTCGGTGCGGGCCGTGATGGTGCTCCCGGCGCCCGCCGAGCGGTCCACCGAGACCTTCACCGCGCCGGTGTCGCTGGCGGAGTCCACCGCGTACGGGCGGCCCCCGGGCACCCGGACCCGGACGTCGCCGGTGCTGCTGACCGCCTCCACCCGGCGCACCCCGCCGTCGAGGGACACCGCGACGTCACCCGTCTCGGCGGCCAGCCGGACCACCGGCGAACTCAGTGCGGCAGTGATCCCGCCGGTGCCGGTCCGGGCCTCCACCTCTCCGCTCAGGCCGGTCAGCCGGATGCTGCCGGTGGAGTCGTGCACCTTCACCACGGTGCCGGCCGGCACCCGGACCTTGTAACCGACCCCGCAGTCGCCGTCCGGGCAGCGGTAGGAGAGGGTCAGCGTGCCGTCGGCCACGGTGTGGCTCGCCTCGGGTGCGGACCCCCGGTAGGTCTGCTGCTCGGTCACCTCGATCCCGGTGGCCCCGCCGGTGACCTCGACGTCCCCGGTCTCCCCTTCGATCACCAGGGTGCGCACCTGCTCGGTGACCCGGTAGCCGACGTCCCGCCGGTGGTCCTCGGCGAGGCAGCCCACCAGGGCGGCGCCGGTCAGCGCGGTCACGGCCGTGTACAGCAGCACTTTGGCCAGTGGACGGTTCATGCGGTCCTCCCCCTCGGCCTCCCGGACCGTCCGGATCGCCGCAGGGACCACACTGCCCGTCGGAGGGCCCCTGCGGATCCCCCGCCGGAGCGGTTCTGCCGACTCCCCCGCGCGAGGGAGAACGAGGTGACGCGGGAACGCCGCAGGGCGGCCGCCCCTTTCGGGGTGGCCGCCCTGCGGCGTTCAGGACCTGCGGACTCAGCCGGTGTACGGGCCGTAGTCGTAGTCGTCCAGCGGGACCGCCTGGCCGGAGCCGGCGCCGAAGGGCGACAGGTCGTAGTCGTCGTAGCCGACGGCCGAGTACATCGCGGCCTTGGCCTCCTCGGTCGGCTCGACCCGGATGTTGCGGTAGCGGGGCAGACCCGTACCGGCCGGGATGAGCTTACCGAGGATGACGTTCTCCTTGAGGCCCAGCAGCGGGTCCGACTTGGCGTGGATCGCCGCGTCGGTGAGCACCCGGGTCGTCTCCTGGAAGGAGGCGGCCGACAGCCAGGACTCGGTGGCCAGCGAGGCCTTGGTGATACCCATGAGCTGCGGACGGCCGGAGGCGGGGTGACCGCCCTCGGACACCACGCGGCGGTTCTCCTGCTCGAAGCGGCCGCGCTCGACGAGCTCGCCCGGGAGCAGCTCGGCGTCGCCCGACTCGATGATCGTCACGCGGCGGAGCATCTGCCGGATGATGATCTCGATGTGCTTGTCGTGGATCGACACACCCTGCGAGTTGTAGACCTTCTGGACCTCGGCGACCAGGTGGACCTGGACGGCGCGCTGGCCCATGATGCGCAGGACGTCGTGCGGGTTGGTGGCACCGACGGTCAGCTTCTGGCCGACCTCGACCGCCTCGCCCTCGCTCACCAGGAGCTTGACGCGCTTGGAGACCGGGTAGGCGATCTCGTCGCTGCCGTCGTCCGGGGTGACGACCAGCTTGCGGGTCTTCTCGGTGTCCTCGATGCGGACCCGGCCCTGCGCCTCCGAGATCGGGGCCACACCCTTGGGGGTACGGGCCTCGAAGAGCTCGACGACACGCGGCAGACCCTGGGTGATGTCGTCACCGGCCACACCACCGGTGTGGAAGGTACGCATCGTCAGCTGGGTACCGGGCTCACCGATGGACTGGGCGGCGATGATGCCGACCGCCTCACCGATGTCGACCAGCTTGCCGGTGGCCAGCGAGCGGCCGTAGCACATGGCGCAGGTGCCGACCGCCGACTCACAGGTGAGGATCGAGCGGGTCTTGACCTCGCTGATGCCGTGCCGGATCAGCTCGTCGATCAGGACGTCGCCGAGGTCGGTGTTGGCGGTGGCCAGCAGCTTGCCGTCGACGGTGATGTCCTCGGCGAGCATGCGGGCGTAGACGCTGGTCTCGACGTCGTCGGCCTTGCGCAGCACGCCGTCGGCGCCCACGGAACCGATCGACAGCTTCAGGCCGCGCTCGGTGCCGCAGTCCTCCTCGCGGATGATGACGTCCTGGGAGACGTCGACCAGACGACGGGTGAGGTAACCGGAGTCGGCGGTGCGGAGGGCGGTGTCGGCGAGACCCTTACGGGCACCGTGGGTGGAGATGAAGTACTCCAGCACGGACAGGCCCTCGCGGAAGGACGCCTTGATGGGACGCGGGATCGTCTCGTTCTTGGCGTTCGACACCAGACCACGCATACCGGCGATCTGACGCATCTGCATCATGTTTCCACGAGCACCCGAGTCGACCATCATGAAGATGGGGTTCGTCTTCGGGAAGTTCACGGCCATGGCCTCGGCGACCTCGTTGGTCGCGCGGGTCCAGATGCCGACCAGCTCGCTCTTGCGCTCGTCGTTGGTGATCAGACCGCGCTCGTACTGCTTCTGGACCTTCTCCGCCTGCGCCTCGTAGCCCTCGAGGATCTGGGGCTTGCTCGGCGGGACGATGACGTCCGAGATCGAGACGGTGACACCGGAACGGGTCGACCAGTGGAAGCCGGACGCCTTCAGGTTGTCGAGCGTCGCGGCGACGACGACCTTCGGGTAGCGCTCGGCCAGGTCGTTGACGATGGCCGACAGCTGCTTCTTGCCGACCTCGTAGTCGACGAACGGGTAGTCCTCGGGCAGCAGCTCGTTGAAGAGCGCGCGGCCCAGGGTGGTGGTGATGCGGAACGGCTCGCCCTCGAACCAGGTCGACTGGCCGTCCTCGTCCACCGGCGCCGTCCAGCCGCGCGGCGGGACCGTGCCGGCGGGCATGCGCAGGTCGATCGGGGCCTGGACGTCCAGCTCGCGGGCGTCGAAGGCCATGATCGCCTCGGCGGTCGACGAGAAGGAGCGGCCGGCGCCCTTCACGTTGTCGCGGTCCGAGGTGAGGAAGAACAGACCGAGCACCATGTCCTGGGTCGGCATGGTGACCGGACGGCCGTCGGCCGGCTTGAGGATGTTGTTCGAGGACAGCATCAGGATGCGGGCCTCGGCCTGCGCCTCCGCGGAGAGCGGCAGGTGGACGGCCATCTGGTCACCGTCGAAGTCCGCGTTGAACGCGGTGCAGACGAGCGGGTGGATCTGGATGGCCTTGCCCTCGACCAGCTGCGGCTCGAAGGCCTGGATGCCGAGGCGGTGCAGGGTGGGCGCACGGTTCAGCAGGACGGGGTGCTCGGCGATGACCTCTTCGAGGACGTCCCACACGACCGGGCGGGCGCGCTCGACCATGCGCTTGGCCGACTTGATGTTCTGCGCGTGGTTCAGGTCGACCAGGCGCTTCATCACGAACGGCTTGAAGAGCTCCAGCGCCATGGCCTTGGGCAGACCGCACTGGTGCAGCTTGAGCTGCGGGCCGACGACGATGACCGAACGGGCCGAGTAGTCGACGCGCTTGCCGAGCAGGTTCTGGCGGAAACGACCCTGCTTGCCCTTGAGCATGTCCGACAGCGACTTCAGCGGACGGTTGCCGGGGCCCGTGACCGGGCGGCCGCGGCGGCCGTTGTCGAAGAGCGCGTCGACGGCCTCCTGGAGCATGCGCTTCTCGTTGTTCACGATGATCTCGGGGGCACCGAGGTCGAGGAGGCGCTTCAGGCGGTTGTTGCGGTTGATGACGCGGCGGTACAGGTCGTTCAGGTCGGAGGTCGCGAAGCGGCCACCGTCGAGCTGCACCATCGGACGCAGGTCCGGCGGGATGACCGGCACGCAGTCCAGCACCATGCCCTTGGGCTTGTTGGTGGTCTGCAGGAACGCGGAGACGACCTTGAGGCGCTTGAGCGCACGGGTCTTCTTCTGGCCCTTGCCGGTGCGGATGATCTCGCGCAGGCGCTCGGACTCCTCCGCCAGGTCGAACGACTCCAGGCGGTCCTTGAGCGCCGCGGCGCCCATCGAGCCGGAGAAGTACGTGCCGAAGCGGTCGCGCAGCTCGCGGTAGAGCAGCTCGTCGCCCTCGAGGTCCTGGACCTTGAGGTTCTTGAAGCGGCTCCACACCTCGTCGAGGCGGTCCAGCTCGCGCTGGGCGCGGTCGCGCAGCTGCTTCATCTCGCGCTCGGCGCCCTCGCGCACCTTGCGGCGGACGTCGGCCTTGGCGCCCTCGGCCTCCAGCTCGGCCAGGTCGGTCTCGGCCTTCTTGGCACGGGCCTCGAGGTCGGCGTCGCGGCGGTTCTCGATCTGCTGGCGCTCGACCGAGACGTGCGCCTCCAGGGACGGCAGGTCGCGCTGGCGGCGCTCGTCGTCGACCCAGGTGATCATGTAGGCGGCGAAGTAGATGACCTTCTCGAGGTCCTTCGGCGCCAGGTCCAGCAGGTAGCCCAGGCGGGACGGGACACCCTTGAAGTACCAGATGTGGGTGACCGGGGCGGCCAGCTCGATGTGGCCCATCCGCTCGCGGCGCACCTTGGCGCGGGTCACCTCGACGCCGCAGCGCTCGCAGATGATGCCCTTGAAGCGGACGCGCTTGTACTTACCGCAGTAGCACTCCCAGTCCCGGGTGGGGCCGAAGATCTTCTCGCAGAAGAGGCCGTCCTTCTCGGGCTTCAGGGTGCGGTAGTTGATGGTCTCCGGCTTCTTGACCTCGCCGTGGGACCACTGGCGGATGTCGTCGGCGGTGGCCAGGCCGATACGGAGCTCGTCGAAGAAGTTGACGTCAAGCACTGGTCGTCAAGCCCTCTTTCGTGATTCGAGAGTTTGTCTGTGGTCTGAGGGGGGCCTGGGGGCGGGCCGGCTGTTCCTGCTCACGAGGAGCAGCCGGCCCGGCCTCCGTCAGACCTCTTCGACGCTGCTCGGCTCGCGCCGGGACAGGTCAATGCCGAGCTCCTCGGCCGCACGGAAGACGTCCTCGTCGGAGTCCCGCATCTCGATGGACTGGCCGTCCGAGGACAGCACCTCCACGTTGAGGCAGAGCGACTGCATTTCCTTGATGAGCACCTTGAAGGACTCGGGAATGCCGGGCTCGGGGATGTTCTCGCCCTTGACGATGGCCTCGTAGACCTTCACGCGGCCGAGGACGTCGTCGGACTTGATGGTGAGGAGCTCCTGCAGCGCGTACGCGGCTCCGTACGCCTCGAGGGCCCACACCTCCATCTCACCGAATCGCTGACCACCGAACTGCGCCTTACCACCGAGCGGCTGCTGGGTGATCATCGAGTACGGACCGGTCGAACGGGCGTGGAGCTTGTCGTCGACCAGGTGGTGCAGCTTGAGGATGTACATGTAGCCGACCGAGATCGGCATCGGGAACGGCTCGCCGGAGCGGCCGTCGAACAGCCGGGCCTTGCCGGTGGAGTTCACCAGGCGCTCGCCGTCGCGGGTGAGCGTGGTGTTGTCCAGCAGGCCGGTGATCTCGTCCTCGCGGGCGCCGTCGAAGACCGGGGTGGCGAGGTTGGTGCCACCGACGACCTGGTCGGCGCCGATCTCCTGCAGGCGCTGGGCCCACTCGTCGGCGAGGCCGGAGACGTCCCAGCCCTGCTGGGCGAGCCAGCCGAGGTGGATCTCCAGGACCTGTCCCGGGTTCATTCGGGACGGGACACCCAGCGGGTTGAGGATGATGTCGACCGGGGTGCCGTCCTCCAGGAACGGCATGTCCTCGACCGGCAGGATCTTGGAGATGACGCCCTTGTTGCCGTGACGGCCGGCGAGCTTGTCACCGTTGGTGATCTTGCGCTTCTGGGCCACGTAGACGCGGACCAGCTGGTTGACGCCCGGAGGGAGCTCGTCGCCCTCCTCGCGGTCGAAGACGCGGACGCCGATGACCTTGCCGGACTCGCCGTGCGGCACCTTCAGCGAGGTGTCGCGGACCTCGCGCGCCTTCTCACCGAAGATCGCGCGGAGCAGGCGCTCCTCGGGGGTCAGCTCGGTCTCGCCCTTCGGGGTGACCTTGCCGACCAGGATGTCGCCGGTGACGACGTCGGCGCCGATCCGGATGATGCCGCGCTCGTCGAGGTCGGCGAGGACCTCCTCGGAGACGTTCGGGATGTCCCGGGTGATCTCCTCGGGGCCCAGCTTGGTGTCACGGGCGTCGACCTCGTGCTCCTCGATGTGGATCGAGGAGAGGACGTCGTCCTGGACGAGGCGCTGCGACAGGATGATCGCGTCCTCGTAGTTGTGGCCCTCCCACGACATGAACGCCACGAGGAGGTTCTTGCCGAGCGCCATCTCGCCCTGGTCGGTGCACGGGCCGTCGGCCAGCACCTGGCCGGCCTCGACGCGGGCGCCCTCGTCCACGAGCACCTTCTGGTTGAAGGAGGTGCCCTGGTTCGAGCGGGTGAACTTGGCGGCGCGGTACGTGGTGTACGTGCCGTCGTCGTTGGCCACGGTGACGTAGTCGGCCGAGACCTCCTGCACCACACCGGCCTTCTCGGCGGTGATGACGTCGGCGGCGTCGACCGCGCAGCGGTACTCCATGCCGGTGCCGACCAGCGGGGCCTCGCTCTTCAGCAGCGGCACCGCCTGGCGCATCATGTTCGAGCCCATGAGCGCGCGGTTGGCGTCGTCGTGCTCGAGGAAGGGGATCATGGCGGTCGCGACCGACACCATCTGGCGCGGCGAGACGTCCATGTAGTCGATCTCGGTGCCCGGGATGTAGTCGATCTCGCCGCCGCGGCGACGGACCAGGACGCGGGGCTCCGCGAAGTGCAGGTCGTTCGTCAGCGGCGCGTTGGCCTGCGCGATGACGTAGCGGTCCTCCTCGTCGGCGGTGAGGTAGTCCACCTGCTCGGTGACCACGCCGTCGACGACCTTGCGGTACGGCGTCTCGATGAAGCCGAACGCGTTGACCCGGCCGTACGAGGCGAGCGAGCCGATCAGACCGATGTTCGGGCCTTCCGGCGTCTCGATCGGACACATGCGGCCGTAGTGCGAGGGGTGCACGTCACGGACCTCGAAGCCGGCCCGCTCACGGGACAGACCACCGGGGCCGAGCGCGGACAGGCGGCGCTTGTGGGTCAGGCCCGACAGCGGGTTCGTCTGGTCCATGAACTGCGACAGCTGGCTGGTGCCGAAGAACTCCTTGATGGAGGCGACGACCGGCCGGATGTTGATCAGGGTCTGCGGCGTGATGGCCTCGACGTCCTGGGTGGTCATGCGCTCGCGCACGACGCGCTCCATACGGGCGAGACCCGTGCGGACCTGGTTCTGGATGAGCTCGCCGACGTTGCGCAGGCGCCGGTTGCCGAAGTGGTCGATGTCGTCGACCTCGATGACGATGTCGCGGCCCTCGTCGTCACGCCACTCGGTCTCGCCGGCGTGCAGCTTCACCAGGTACTTGATGGTGTTGATGATGTCCGGCTCGGTGAGCACGCCGGAGTCCAGGGACTCGCCGTTGCCGAGCTTGCGGTTGACCTTGTAGCGGCCGACCTTGGCCAGGTCGTAGCGCTTCGGGTTGAAGTAGAGGTTCTCGAGCAGGGTCTGCGCGGCCTCACGGGTCGGCGGCTCGCCCGGACGCAGCTTGCGGTAGATGTCGAGCAGCGCGTCGTCCTGGCCCTGGGTGTGGTCCTTCTCCAGGGTGGCGCGCATCGACTCGTACTGGCCGAACTCCTCGAGGATCATCTCGTTGGTCCAGCCGAGGGCCTTCAGCAGCACGGTGACCGACTGCTTGCGCTTGCGGTCGATGCGGACACCGACCATGTCGCGCTTGTCGATCTCCATCTCCAGCCAGGCACCGCGGGAGGGGATGATCTTGGCGGAGTAGATGTCCTTGTCGGACACCTTGTCCAGGGAGGAGTCGAAGTAGACGCCCGGGGAACGGACCAGCTGCGACACGACGACGCGCTCGGTGCCGTTGATCACGAACGTGCCCTTGTGGGTCATGAGCGGGAAGTCGCCCATGAAGACCGTCTGGGACTTGATCTCGCCGGTCTCGTTGTTGGTGAATTCGGCGGTGACGAAGAGCGGGGCCGCGTAGGTGAAGTCGCGGTCCTTGCACTCGTCAATGGAGTTCTTCGGCGGCTCGAAACGGTGGTCGCGGAAGGTCAGCGACATCGACCCGGAGAAGTCCTCGATCGGCGAGATCTCCTCGAAGATCTCCTCCAGACCGGACTTGGTGGGGACGTCCTGACCGTTGTCCAGCGCCTCCTCGACCCGGGACTTCCAGGCCGCATTGCCGAGCAGCCAGTCAAAGCTCTCGGTCTGCAGGGCCAGGAGGTTCGGGACCTCGAGGGGCTCCTTGATCTTCGCGAACGAAACGCGGAGCGGGGCGGTGGATGCGGCGGAATTGTTCGAGGCGTTGCGCGGCGCGGCCAAGAGGGGGGTCCTTCCGAGGGCTCGGAGCTCACTACGCGCGTACCGGCCGGGCCGAGACGGGACCGGTGCCACCGCCGGGGACCACCGCCGACCGGGAGGAGAATCCCCAGGTCAATGCCGGTTCACGGAGGCGGAGCCAGACCCCTTCAGGGCAGCGCAGACTCCGGGCGACGAGTCACGGAGCAGCTAACAGGCAGCGCAAAGGGACAGTGTAGCCAAAGGCGACACTGCTGACAAGCCCTGATTCGGAGACCGAATCGGACGCTCCCTCCGGTCGCATCCCGTGCGCTCCGGCCCCGCCGGGGAGCCGTGCCGCAGGGGTGCCCTGCCCTCGTACAACCGACGGCCCGGGAACTCCCGGGCCACCGCACCTCTACTCGGAGTCACTTCCCGCTGGGGCCACCGAATATGCATCCGGAGCCGCTCCAACCGGGGCGGACGGGCCGAGCGCGGCGCGCGCCTTGAGAATCGCGCGCCTGCTGCCGTTCGTCAAGGCCCCCACCGGAGTGCGGACCTCGCCTGCCTCATCGTCCGCGGCCCCGGGAGCGTTACAGATCCCGTGGTGGGAGCCGCCGCGACGACAGTGATCACCCTACCGGCCGCCACCGACAGTGGCCGAGCGCACAGCGGGCGGGCCCTGTGCAGGTATCCGGCAGGCCCGGGCGCCGCGGAGGCGGGCGGGCGGCACGGGCGGGCGGATACGCGAAAGGCCGGGCCGGCCATCCTCGCGGATGGCCGGCCCGGCCCGTGTTCCTGCGCGCCCCCTCAGCGGGGGCGTGGAGGCACCTCCCGACCCTCAGGGCCGGGGAGGGGTCACTTGACGGTGACCTTGGCGCCCGCGCCCTCGAGCTGGGCCTTGGCCTTCTCGGCGGTCTCCTTGTTGACCTTCTCGAGAACCTTGGCACCGGCGGTGTCGACGAGGTCCTTGGCCTCCTTCAGGCCGAGGGAGGTCAGGGCGCGCACCTCCTTGATGACCTGGATCTTCTTGTCGCCCGCACCGTCGAGGATGACGTCGAACTCGTCCTGCTCCTCGACGGCCTCGGCCGGGGCACCCGGGGCGGCAACGCCCGCGACGGCGACCGGAGCGGCAGCGGTGACGTCGAACTTCTCCTCGAAGGCCTTCACGAACTCGGAGAGCTCGATGAGGGTCATCTCCTCGAACTGCGCGAGCAGCTCGTCCTGGGTCAGCTTCGCCATGATTGGCGTCCTTCCACTAAATCGGCAGGTGGTGCCGGATGTACGGATTGGCGGGCGTACTACGGGCCCGCTAGAGGGCGGGAGTGATTACTCCGCGTCCTCGGCGGGAGCCGGCGTACCGGCACCGCCCTGCTCGACCTTGTCGCGCAGCGCGTCCACGGTGCGGACGAGCTTCGACGGCAGGGCCTGGAAGACCGCGGCAGCCTGGGAGGGCTTGGCCTTCAGGGCACCCGCGAGCTTGGCGAGCAGCACCTCGCGGGACTCGAGGTCCGCGAGCTTCTTGATCTCATCGGCGGACAGCGCCTTGCCGTCAAGGACACCGCCCTTGATGATGAGAGCGGGGTTCTCCTTGGCGAAGTCACGCAGAGCCTTCGCCGACTCCACCGGGTCACCGGTGACGAAGGCGACAGCCGTCGGACCGGCGAACAGGTCGTCCAGCTCGGAGATCCCGGCCTCGTTGGCCGCGATCTTGGTCAGCGTGTTCTTCACCACGGCGTACTCAGCGTTCTCACCCAGCGAGCGACGCAGGGTCTTGACCTGCTTCACCGTGAGACCGCGGTACTCGGTCAGCAGCGCCGCGGAGGAGCCACGGAACTTGTCCGTGATCTCGGCGACGGCAGCAGCCTTGTCGGGCCTTGCCATAGGCGTACGCCTCCTTCCGTGATGTCGAAGTCGGGCCGACCTTGGAGCAGTCGACCATTCAACGCCTCGACGCGCCGGTTCGAAGGAAGCCTCAGCAGAAACGATGAGAGCCCCGGTGCGCAGGCGCACGGGGCTCTGAAAGACCTCGACGTCCGACGTGACGGATCACGACGGGCGGAAGTCCAAGCTCCAAACACTCCTGCGCGGGCTGCCTGCGACGAATCGCAGATCCTTCGGCGCCTCGCCCCCGAAAGGAAGCGGACGACAACCAGCGGTCTTCGGCAGCCACCACCGTACTGGACGCCCGGCACTTCGACCAAATTCGGGCATCCGCTACAGCGGCGGCAGGCTCCGTCCGCCCGCGTCGGCGGTGTCCGACTCGGCCGGGGCCTGCACCGACAGCGGCCCGCCGAACTCGTCGAAGCGCAGCGTGTCGGAGATCCGCTCGGCCGCGCCGGAGCCGGTGCGCTGCAGCTGGACGGGCTGGTCGCGGTCGTTCAGCCAGACGTCGAGGGTGATCACCCCGCCGTCGCCCAGCGCGGTGCGCAGGGCGGCCCGCCGGGCGGGCGGGAGCTGGGTCTGCGCCTCGGCGTAGTCGGCGACCGTGGTGGCGACCCGGTAGTGCACCACGGCGGTGTCGTCGATCTCCTCCGCGCCGATCCGCTCGGGCGCGGGGGCGGCCACCGCCGCGGTCAGCGCCACCACGGGGTTGAGCCGGTCGACGGTGTCGGCGTACGGCACGGCGCGCTGGCCGTCGGTGCCGGGCACGCCGGTGAACTTCTCCCAGTGCCGCCCGCCGAGCCGGCTCGCGGTGGCCGCGTCGCCGCCGCGGTAGGCGGTGGTGTCCAGCACCACGACCTCCTCGGTGGTGCCGGGGCGCTTGAGCTGGAGCACCGTCTTGGGCGCCCAGAACAGCAGGCCGGCCACGGTGTCCGAGCCGAGGTTGCCGCTGAAGCGGGCCCGCCGGGCGCCGTGCACGGCCAGCTGGGCGGAGAGCAGCACGCCGTGCGGCGAGCGGTCGGTCGGGGTGGCGAGCACCGTCGGGTCGGCGGAGGCGCTCGGCGAGGCCGCCGGGGCGCCCCCGGAGCCGCTGCCGCAGGCGGTGAGCACCGCGGCCAGTGCCGCGGCCGCAGCCGCGCGGCGCACCGCCCGTCCCGCCATCCCCGCCTCCCCTGCCCGTCCCGCGCCTCGTCCGCTGCCCTTCACCCTGCCATGCCGGCCGCCGCGGCGTCCGGCCGGCCGGCCGCGGTCCCGCGCGGCCGCGCACACGGCCGACGGGCCCGCACCCCCGGTGAAGGGGGTGCGGGCCCGTCGGTCACGAACTGCGCGGTGCGCCCAGGACGCGGCTACTGCCGGAGCACGGTGGCTCAGACGGCGGCCGGGTCCTCCTCGACGAGGAGGTTGCGGGTGCGGTTCGGGTCCACCTGGACGCCCGGGCCCATGGTGGTCGAGAACGCGATCTTCTTGATGTAGCGGCCCTTGGCGGCGGCCGGCTTGGCCCGGAGGACCTCCTCGAGCGCGGCGCCGTAGTTCTCGACCAGCTGCTCGTCGGTGAAGGAGGCCTTACCGATGATCAGGTGCAGGTTCGAGTGCTTGTCGACGCGGAACTCGATCTTGCCGCCCTTGATGTCGTTGACGGCCTTGGCGACGTCCGGGGTGACGGTGCCGGTCTTCGGGTTCGGCATCAGGCCACGGGGACCGAGCACGCGGCCGAGGCGGCCGACCTTGCCCATGAGGTCCGGGGTGGCGACGACGGCGTCGAAGTCCAGGCGACCCTTGGCAACCTCGTCGATCAGCTCGTCGGAGCCGACGATGTCGGCGCCGGCAGCACGCGCGGCCTCGGCACGGTCACCGGTCGCGAAGACCAGGACCCGAGCGGTCTTACCCGTGCCGTGCGGGAGGATGACGGTGCTGCGGACCATCTGGTCGGCCTTGCGCGGGTCGACACCCAGGCGCATGGCAACCTCGACGGTCGCGTCGAACTTGGTGGTGGAGGTCTCCCGGGCGAGGCGGACGGCCTCGAGCGGGGCGTAGATCCGGCTGCGGTCGACCTTGGCGTCCGCGGCCTTGAGGGCCTTGCTGCGCTTCACTGCTTCTCCTGAAGGTGATGGAGTTCGTGGTGGGAACGGGCCGCGCTCGGCCCTACCACGGGGACGACTGGGCTGATCAGCCCTCGACGGTGATGCCCATCGACCGGGCGGTGCCGGCGATGATCTTCGACGCGGCGTCCAGGTCGTTGGCGTTCAGGTCGGGGAGCTTCACGGTGGCGATCTCGCGGACCTGGGCAGCCGTGAGCTTGGCGACCTTGGTCTTGTGCGGCTCGCTGGAGCCCTTGTCGATGCCGGCGGCCTTCAGGATGAGGCGCGCGGCCGGCGGCGTCTTCGTGATGAAGGTGAAGGTGCGGTCCTCGTAGACCGTGATCTCCACCGGCACGATCATGCCGCGCTGCGACTCGGTCGCGGCGTTGTAGGCCTTGCAGAACTCCATGATGTTGACGCCGTGCTGACCCAGTGCGGGGCCGACCGGCGGGGCCGGGTTGGCCGCACCGGCGTTGATCTGGAGCTTGATAAGCCCCGTGACCTTCTTCTTCTTGGGAGGCATGTCTCTCCGGGTCCTTCCGAGAGGTGATTTCGGCGTGTGCATCGGTCGGGGCGACACCCGGCCGCCAGCACACACATCGGACCAGGCTAACCGCTGATGCGGCCCTGGACCAAAACGGCTCCGGGGCGGAGCCTGCGCCCCGCCCCGGAGCCGAAGATCTGCGTCAGTTCTTCTGGATCTGGTCGAACGACAGCTCGACCGGGGTCTCGCGGCCGAAGATCTCGACCAGGCCCTTGACCTTCTTCGAGTCGGGGTTGATCTCGTTGATGGTCGCCTGCAGGGTCGCGAACGGGCCGTCGGTGACGGTGACCGAGTCGCCGACCTCGAAGTCGAGCACCTGGACCTCGACCGGGCGGACCGGGGACGCCTTGCCGGCCTCCTTGGCCGCGGCGCGCTCGACGTCCGGCGCGAGCATCTTGACGACCTCGTCCAGCGTCAGCGGGTACGGGTCGTAGGCGTTGCCGACGAAGCCGGTGACACCCGGGGTGTTGCGGACGACGCCCCAGGACTCGGCGTCCAGCTCCATGCGGACCAGGACGTAGCCGGGGAGCTTGTTCTGACGGATGGTCTTGCGGTCGCCGTTCTTGATCTGGACGACCTCTTCCTGCGGCACGGCCGACTCGAAGATGCGGTCCTCGACGTTCAGCGAGACGGAGCGCTGCTCCAGGTTCTGCTTCACGCGGTTCTCGTAGCCGGCGTACGTGTGGATGACGTACCACTCGCCCGGCGCGAGGCGGAGCTTCTCGCGGAACTCGGCGACCGGGTCGCTCTCCTCCGCCTCGGCGGTGAACGCCTCCTCGGCGGCGGCCTCGGCCTCGGCGACCTCGTGCAGCGCGGCGGCCTCGGCCGGCACGCCCGCCTCCGCCTCGTCCGCAGCCTCGACCTCGTCCTCGTCGGCGTCGGCGGCGTCGAGGATCTGCTCCGCAGCCTCGGCGTCGGCGGCCTCGGCCGCGACGTCCGCGTCGCGGACGGTCTCGTCGGCGTCGGCGTCGTACAGGGGGGACTCAGACACGGGCGCTGCTTCTTTCCTGGGATGTGTAACGGATACCTCAACAGTACCGAGTCAACGGTAGCTGGCCCGCCCGGTCGGCGCCGAAAGCCCGGACCGGTCTCCCGTCCCGGAGGGGCGGGGCACCGGTCTCGGGTGCGCGGGACGGGTCGGGCGGGTGTCCGGACGTCGCGCACCGGCCGGTCGGGCCGGTGGCGTCCGCGGAGGAAAGTCGCGCCGGATCGGGCGCGGGTCAGCCGAAGATCAGCAGGCTGAGCTTGGCGAACGCGGTGTCGAGGCCGTAGACCACGAGCATGATCGTGACGACGAAGACGACGACCACGGTGGTGTACTGGATCAGCTCGCCGCGGCTCGGCCAGACGACCTTGCGGAGCTCGGCGATGATCTGGCGGTAGAAGACCGCCATGCGCGCGAAGAGGCCCTTCTTGGCCCGCTTGCCGGACTTGCGGTCGCCGCCCTGCGCCTTGCGGGCGCGCTTCCGGTCGCGGCGGGAGAGCGCCTCGTCAGGCGTGGCGGCAGCGCCGTCGGCACCCTCGGGGTTGCCGCTCTCAGGCGTTGCGGTGGAGCCCGTGGTCTCCGTCACTCGTCCTCACCTGAATCCGGGTCCTGCCGAGAAGCGTGCCCGGGGTGGGCGCGCCGGTCCGGCGAAGTGCATTGCTGACGGGGCCCTCTCCGCATCAAGCCCGCTCGCTCTGTGGAGCGAACGGGCTCGGTACGAAAAAAGCAGCAGGGCACGAGGGACTCGAACCCCCAACCGCCGGTTTTGGAGACCGGTGCTCTACCAATTGAGCTAGTGCCCTACGGTGCCTCGCGGCCCCGGAGTTGACCCCAACCTACCGCATCGGTGCCGGTGCGTGGTGTACGCATCGGCGTTGCGGTCCGCGGGGGCCATCGGTGGTCGAGCATACGGGTTCCGAGGCGTTTGGTCGAACCTCATTTGCCGACGGCCCCGTCGCCGGGCCTGCGGGGACACATCGTGGGACGCCCCGTACGCATGCTGGAACCCTCCTGCCCCGGCGGTGCCCACTCTGCGACGATGCAGGCATGAGCGCTTCCACCCCCGCCAACGTCCGTCCCGCCGACCGCCGGGTGTCCGCCCGGATCGGCGCCATCGCGGAGTCCGCCACCCTCGCCGTGGACGCCAAGGCCAAGGCCCTCAAGGCGGCCGGCCGCCCCGTCATCGGCTTCGGCGCGGGCGAGCCCGACTTCCCGACCCCGGGCTACATCGTCGAGGCCGCGGTCGCCGCCTGCCGGGACCCGAAGAACCACCGCTACACCCCGGCCGGCGGCCTGCCCGAGCTCAAGGCCGCGATCGCCGCCAAGACGCTGCGCGACTCGGGCTACGAGGTGGACGCCTCCCAGGTGCTCGTGACCAACGGCGGCAAGCAGGCCATCTACGAGGCCTTCGCCGCGATCCTCGACCCGGGCGACGAGGTCATCGTCCCGGCGCCGTACTGGACCACCTACCCGGAGTCGATCCAGCTCGCGGGCGGCGTGGCGGTCGAGGTCGTCACCGACGAGACCACCGGCTACAAGGCCTCGGTCGAGCAGCTGGAGGCGGCCCGCACCGAGAACACCAAGGTGGTGCTCTTCGTCTCGCCGTCCAACCCGACCGGCGCGGTGTACACCCGCGAGGAGGCCGAGGCGATCGGCCGCTGGGCGCTGGAGCACGGTCTGTGGGTGCTCACCGACGAGATCTACGAGCACCTGGTCTACGGGGACGCCGAGTTCACCTCGCTGCCGGCCCTGCTGCCCGAGCTGCGCGACAAGTGCGTCGTGGTCAACGGCGTCGCCAAGACCTACGCGATGACCGGCTGGCGGGTGGGCTGGCTGATCGGCCCGCAGGACGTCGTGAAGGCCGCGACCAACCTGCAGTCGCACGCCACCTCCAACGTCTCCAACGTGGCGCAGGTGGCCGCGCTGGCCGCGGTGGCCGGCGACCTGTCGGCCGTCGACGAGATGAAGACCGCCTTCGACCGCCGCCGCCGCACGATCGTGAAGATGCTCAACGAGATCGACGGCGTGCTCTGCCCCGAGCCCGAGGGCGCGTTCTACGTGTACCCCTCGGTCAAGGGCCTGCTCGGCAAGGAGATCCGCGGGAAGCGCCCGGCCAGCTCCTCCGAGCTCGCCGCGCTGATCCTGGACGAGGCCGAGGTCGCGGTCGTCCCGGGCGAGGCCTTCGGCACCCCCGGCTACCTGCGGCTGTCCTACGCGCTCGGCGACGCCGACCTGGTCGAGGGCGTGACCCGGATCCAGCGGCTGCTGGCCGAGGCCCGCGACTGACCCTCCCCGGCTGCCGCACCGCCCCCTGACACCCCGTTGAAACTCATTCTTTCGAGGGATGTTCAGGGGGCGGCTCCCGTTCGCCGCCGGAATGCGGCAGGATCGGTGGATGGATCGCCTTTCAACCCCGCGTGACGTCGTCCTCCTGCCCAAGGCCCACCTCCACCTGCACTTCACCGGGTCGATGCGCCCGGCCACGCTGCTGGAGCTGGCCGACAAGCACGGGGTGCGGCTGCCGGAGGCCCTGAGTTCTGGCGAGCCCCCCAGCCTGCGGGCGACGGACGAGCGCGGCTGGTTCCGCTTCCAGCGCCTCTACGACACCGCCCGCTCGGTGCTCCGCGACGAGTCCGACATCCGGCGCCTGGTCCGCGAGACCGCCGAGGACGAGCGGCGGGACGGCTCCCGCTGGCTGGAGATCCAGGTCGACCCCACCTCGTACGCGCCGCGGCTCGGCGGGCTGATCCCCGCGCTGGAGCTGATCCTCGACGCGGTGCGGGAGGCCTCGGCGGCCACCGGGGTGGGCATGCGGGTGGTGGTCGCGGCCAACCGGATGAAGTCCCCGATGGACGCGCGCACCCTCGCCCGGCTGGCCGTCCGCTACACCGACCGCGGCGTGGTCGGCTTCGGCCTCTCCAACGACGAGCGCCGCGGGCTCGCCCGGGACTTCGACCGCGCCTTCGAGATCGCCCGCAAGGGCGGGCTGCTGGCGGCCCCGCACGGCGGCGAGCTCTCCGGCCCGGAGTCCGTCCGGGACTGCCTGGACGACCTGGGCGCCGGCCGGATCGGGCACGGCGTCCGCTCCGCGGAGGACGCCCGGCTGCTGGAGCGGCTGGCCGCGCGCGGCGTCACCTGCGAGGTCTGCCCCTCGTCCAACGTGTCGCTGGGCGTCTACGAGCGCGCCGAGGACGTGCCGCTGCGCACCCTCTTCGAGGCCGGTGTGCCGATGGCCCTGGGCGCGGACGACCCGCTGCTCTTCGGCTCCCGGCTCGCCGCCCAGTACGACCTCGTCCGGACGGTGCACGGCTTCTCCGACGCCGAGCTCGCCGAGCTGGCCCGCCAGTCGGTGCGCGGCTCGCTCGCACCCGAGTCGGTGCGCAAGGAACTGCTGGCCGACATCGACGGGTGGCTGGCCGGCCCGGCGGGCGCTGCCGCCCTAGAGGGCGACGCCGACCATCACGGGCTCGTTCACCAGCTCCACGCCGAAGGCGGCGCGCACGCCGTCGCGGACCTCGCGGGCCAGCGCCAGTAGGTCCTCGGTGCTGGCCGAGCCCCGGTTGGTGAGCGCCAGGGTGTGCTTGGTGGAGAGGGTGGCCCGGCCGGTGCCGTAGCCCTTGGTGAAGCCCGCCTTGTCGATCAGCCAGGCGGCGGAGGTCTTGGTGCGGCCGTCGGGCGCGGGGAAGGCGGGGGCGGTCAGGCCGTCGAGCCGGGCGGTGAAGGCCGCGTACTGCTCGGCGGTGAGCACCGGGTTGGTGAAGAAGGAGCCGGCCGACCAGGTGTCGTGGTCCTCCGGGTCCAGCACCATGCCCTTGCCGGCCCGAAGCTCCAGCACGGTGTCGGCGGCGGTGGCGAGGTCGACCCGCTCCCCCGCGGCCACGCCGAGCGTCCGGGCGACCTCGGCGTACTTGACCGGCGAGGACTGCCCGGCGGCGTCCTCCAGGGCGAAGCGCACCCGCAGCACCACGTAGCGGTTCGGGTCGGCCTTGAAGCGGCTGTGCCGGTAGGAGAAGGCGCACTCGGCGTTGGCGAGGACGACCGTCTCCCCCGCCTGCCGGTCGTAGGCGACGACCTCGGTGATCGTCTCGGCGACCTCCTGGCCGTAGGCGCCGACGTTCTGCACCGGGGTGGCGCCGGCCGAGCCGGGGATGCCGGCCAGGAACTCGACGCCCGCGAGGCCCGCGGCGACGGTGCGGGCGACCGCGTCGGCCCAGACCTCGCCGGCGGCCAGCTCCAGGCGGGTGCCGTCCAGCTCGAAGCCGCGGGTGGCGATCCGCAGCACGGTGCCGTCGAAGCCGGCGTCGCCGATCACCAGGTTGGAGCCGCCGCCCAGCAGGAGCAGCGGCTCGCCGGCCGCGTCGGCCTCGCGGACGGCCGCGACGACCTCGTCGTCGGTGGTGGCCGTGACGAGGCGGCGGGCGGGGCCGCCGAGCCGGAGCGTGGTCAGCGGGGCGAGCGGGGCGTTCTGGAGTACCTGCACGCCCACCACGGTATACGGGGCGGCGTCGTGCCCGGTGCGGGTGCCCGCGGTTCCCGGGCGGACACCGATAGTGGAGACGTATGCTATCCATATTGGTCCGCCGCCCGCCGCGCGGACCGTCCGACCCTCGAACAGACGGGACGCCATGCGCATCGGAGAGCTGAGCCGGCGGACCGGGGTGCCGGTCCCGACCATCAAGTACTACCTGCGGGAGGGGCTGCTGCCCGGCGGCGAGCTGACCAGTCCGAACCAGGCCCAGTACGGCGAGCCCCACGTGCACCGGCTGAAGCTGGTGCGGGCGATGGTCGAGGTCGGCAAGCTCTCGGTGGCCGCGACCCGCGACGTCCTGCAGGCGATCGACGAGCCCGGCAACAGCCTGCACCGGGTGCTGGGCATCGCCCAGGCCGCCGTCACCCCGGCGGTGACCGCGGCCGACCCGGACGCCTGGGAGAGCGCGGAGAAGCTGGTCGAGGAGCTCGTCGAGCGGCACGGCTGGGAGGTGAAGCCGGGCAACCCAGCCCGGCAGGCGCTGGCCCAGCTGGTGGTGACCCTCCGCGACCTCGGCCAGGACGACCTGCTCGACGTCTTCGACGACTACGCGGCCGCCGCGGAGCGGCTCTCCACGGCGGAGCTGGCGCTGATCGGCCGCCGCGAGGGCCTGGACAGCAAGGTGGAGGGCGCGGTGCTGGGCACCGTGCTCGGCGACGCCCTGATCGGGGCGATGCGCCGGCTGGCCCAGGCGAACGCCTCGCACCGCGCCTTCGAGGGCGCCCGCGGCTGACGGGCCGCACGGACGCACGCCGGAGGCCCCCGGGAGTTCCGGGGGCCTCCGGCGTTCGACGACCGCTCCTCCGGGAGCGGGTCCGTCAGGCGTTGGCGGGGGCGGGCTCGTCCGCGGGGACGTCCTCCACCGGCTCGGCGGCCGGGCGGGGCGGGCGCGGGATGAACAGGGCGCAGACGCCGCCGAACACCACCACCGCGACGCCGACCCAGACCGCCGGGTGCAGGCCCTTGACGAACTCCTGGGCGTTCACCGGGCTGCCGTACTCCAGGAAGACGCTGCTGAGCACGGCGATGCCGAGCGCGCCGCCGATCTCCCGGACGGTGGTGTTGGCGCCGGAGGCCTTGCCCCGGTGCTCGGGGCCGACCGCGCCCAGCACCACGGCCGCCGTCGGGGCGATGGCGAAGCCCATGCCGGCGCCGGCCACCAGCATCGCGCCGACCAGGTGGGAGTAGGGGGTGTCGTCGGTGGCGGCCAGGTTGATCCAGGCGAGGCCGGCGGCCTGCAGGAAGAGGCCGAGCGCCATCAGCCGGCCGCCGCCGACCCGGTCGGTCAGCGCGCCGGCGACCGGGGCGATGAACATCGGCATCAGGGTCCAGGCGAGGGTGAGCACGCCGGCGTGCAGCGGGGTGCGGTAGGGCGCGATCTGCAGGTACTGGGAGAGGAAGAAGATCGAGCCGAACACGCCGAAGTACATCGAGGCGGACACCACGTTGGTCAGGGTGAAGGCGCGGACGCGGTAGAAGCCGAGCGGCAGCAGGGGGTGCTCGACGCGGCGCTCCCAGAGCACGAAGGCGGTCAGCAGGACGGCGGCGGCCGCGAAGGCGCCGAGGATGCGGCCGTCCGTCCAGCCGTCCTCGCTGCCGTTGACGATGCCCCAGACCAGGGCGAGCAGGCCGGCCGAGGCGAGCAGCATGCCGAGCAGGTCGAGGCCGGCCCGCTCGCCGCGGCTCTCCTTCAGCACCTTGAGGACGAACGGGACGGCGAGCACGCCGACCGGCACGTTGATCCAGAAGATCCACTCCCAGGCGAGGCCGTCGACGACGGCGCCGCCGACCACCGGGCCGAGCGCGATGGCGAGGCCGCTGACCGCGCCCCACAGGCCGAGGGCGAGGCTGCGCAGCCGCTCGGGGACGGCCTGCGAGAGCAGGGTGAGCGAGAGCGGCATGACGGCGGCGGCGCCGAAGCCCTGGACGGTGCGGGCGGTGATGAGTTCGGCGCTGGTGTCGGCGAGGCCGCAGGCGATCGAGGAGAGCGTGAAGATCGCGATGCCGAGGACGAAGACCCTCCGGCGCCCGAAGCGGTCGCCGAGCGCGGCACCGATCAGCAGCAGGCAGGAGAAGCTGAGGACGTAGGCGTTGACGAACCACTGGAGGTCGCGGGTGTCGGCCTCGAGGTCGACGGCCAGGGTGCGCAGGGCGGTGGAGACCACCAGGTTGTCGAGCGCGACCATGAACATCGGCACGCTGCAGGCGACGATCGACAGCCAGAGCGGCACGGTGCGGCCGCCGCCGTCGGCGGGGAGGTCCCCGGCCGGGACGGACCGCAATCCTGTCGAGGACATGACAGCTTTCTCCTTCGGTCGTGGTACAACGGGGTCTGTCGTGGTGCGGGGGGTCGCGGCTCGGCGGTCGCGGTGCAGCGGGGTCCGGGCGGGCCGGGGTTCGGCCCGCCCGGGAGGAACGGCGACGGTCAGGCCCCGGCGCCCTCGGCCGGGGCGGCGTCGGCCTGCCGCTGCTCGGCGAGCCGGCGCTTGGCGTCGGCCCAGGTGATCGGGAGCTCCTCCACCGGCACGTCCCAGAAGGTGAAGGTGGAGTTGTCCATGGTCGAACGCAGCGAAGTCATGATCGAGTAGTGCGGCTCGGTCCTGGCGAAGGTGTGGAGCGCCTCCCGGGACTCCCAGGCGGAGAGCGTCCAGAAGGTGCGCTTGAGCGGCTGGGCGACGAGCGAGGCGCCGACGGCGCCGGGCGCGGTGCGGACCTGCCGCCAGGCGGCCAGCGACTTCCAGAAGAAGCGCGGCACGTCGGCGAGCGAGCGGACCTCGAAGCGGGAGGCCATCACCACGGCCCGGGTCTGCGGCCGAGGAGCGTTGGGTGTGGTCCAGGGGAGCGTAGGCATGGGGTCAGCCTTCCTCGGCCGCCGATCGGCGAACCCGCGTACGAGGGCCCGCCGAAACCGATAGTGGAACCTTGCGCTATCCACTATAGAGAGTGGCGCTTTCCAATGCCAGCTCTTTTTCGGGGAACCCCTCAGCGCCCGAGCTCCCGCAGCAGCTGCTCCGCCGCCTCCAGCCCGGAGGAGAACGCCGCCTCGTGCGAGCCGATCTGGTCCCAGTGCAGCCGCTTGGAGTGGAAGTAGGAGCCGCAGAGCTTGATCCGGGTGCCCTCGTTGACCTGGTAGATGGTCCTCTGCAGGGTGCGCAGGTCCAGGTCGATCACCGGGTGCTCGTAGTGCAGCTCGCGGATCACCGACTCCTCGCGCACCGGCAGCGGGCAGTCCAGGGTGACGAAGTAGTCCTGCTCGGACTCGAAGCCGTGCAGCCGGTTCATGTAGTAGGCGACGTACGGGCGGACCTCGCCGTCCACCGCGACCTTGCCGTAGTTCCAGTTGTCCCAGCGGGAGCGGTCGGCGGGCATCACCGACGGGTCGGTGTGCAGCACCGCGACGGAGGAGTTGTAGCGGATCCGGGCGAGCGTCTCGCGCTGCAGCGGGCTCGGCTCGGTGAGCAGGGCGCGGGCCTGGTCGCCGTGCGCGGCGACCACCACGTGGTCGAAGCGCTCGGCGCCGGACGCGGTGGTGACGGTGGCCCCGTCCGGCTGCTCGGTGACCGACAGCACCCGCTCGCCGAGCCGCAGCTTGGGATCGATCGCGGTCAGCGCCTTCCGCACGTACCGGACCGAACCGCCCTCCACCGTCTGCCAGTCGACCCGCTGCCCGCCGAGGCCGCCCTCGTCGTGCGCCATGAAGAAGGCGATCACCGTGGTGGCCGGCATCTCCCAGATCAGCTCGGCCGGCACCGACCAGACCGCCGTGCACAGCAGGATCACGTAGCCGTACCGGAACCCGTCGCTGTAGCCGCCGCGGTCCAGGTACTCCCCCAGCGGCAGGTCGGTGCGCTTGCGCAGGAAGTCCTTGCGGCCCTCCTGGTGGAAGCGCCGGGCCTCGCTCCAGATGGTGCGGAACTCCGCCGGGTAGCGGGCCAGCACCTCCTCCTCCGGTAGCGCCATCTCGGCCGTGCCGTACTGGAGGCCGGAGTCCAGGTCGAAGAAGTTGAAGCCGCCCTCGTGCCGGCGGGTGGCGACGCCCAGTTCGCCGAAGAAGCGGCTGAGGTTGGGGTAGCTGGGCTCGTTGAAGACCACGAAGGCGGTGTCGATGCCGAGCACGCGGCCGGCGTCCTCGACCTCGATCGTGTGGGCGTGCCCGCCGACGCGGTCGTCCTGCTCGAACAGGGTGATCTCGGCGTGTTCGCGGAGCCGGTACGCGGCGGACAGGCCGGCCACGCCGGCGCCGACGACCGCGACCCGGGGCTTGGCGGTTGCAGACATGAGGGGTCCTTAGCTGGCTAGGGGGCGATCAGGGTGCGGTGGATGCGGCCGCCCCGGCCGTCCTGCACGGCGGCGGCGAGGACGAGTCCCGGTGCGGGGTGGAGCAGTTCGAAGTGCCAGGCGGCGTTCTCGGCGGCCGGCCGGGCCGGGTCGGTGACCCGGATCGGCCGGCTCTGCGGCGGGGTGAAGGAGAAGCCCGCGAGCTCCCGCCGCAGCCCGGTGCCGACGGCCTTGAGGTAGGCCTCCTTGAGCACCCAGTACGCGGCGACCCGGGCCGGCCGGTCGGCCGCGGGGGCGGCGTCCACGGCGGCCCGCTCGGCCGCGGCGAACCAGCGCGGCAGGTGGCGGACGGCGTCCGCACCGGCTGCGGCCGGCTCCACGTCCACCCCGCAGCCGCGGCCGGAGGTCACCAGGCAGGCGACCATCCCGTCGGTGTGCGAGAGGTTGAACCGCAGGCCGTCCGCGGACGGTTCGGGCTCCGGACGGCCGTCCGGAGCGGTCCGCACCCGCCAGCCGCCGAGCGGGCGGCCGGAGCGGGCGCTCAGCGCGTACCGGGCGAGCACCCGACCGCCGAGGAAGCGCCGCCGGGCGCCCTCGCCGCGCAGCCGGGCCAGCCGCGTCCGCTCCTCGGGGCCGAGCAGGGCGGGCCCGCCGTGCCGGGCGGCGAAGGCCTCGGCGGCGGCCTCCGGGAGCAGCCAGAGGTGGCCGTCACGTGCGGACATCGCGCCTCCGGCTGCGCTGCTGCCGGGGCTCCCGGTGCTCCTCGGGCTCCGGGACGGTGCCGAGGACGCCCATGCCGACCAGCTGCTTCAGCCACTCGGACATCTCCCAGCGCAGCCGATCCCGGCAGGGCGGGCAGACCTTGAGGTCGGGGTCGAGGCGGTCGGGCCGGCCGGTTCGCCGGCAGGACGGGCAGAGGGCGCGGGCGCCCGGGTGCGGTGGCATGCGGCACTCCTTCCGCTGCGGTGCGGTCGGTCGGGGGTCAGCACGCGCCGGGGCGGGACCCGGTGCGCGCGGCCAGCCGGAACTGCCAGTGCGAGAACAGCCGGTCGCCCCGGTGCAGCCGTCGCAGCACGGCCATCACCTCGTCCACGTCGGCGGCCGTGGTGACGGCCTCGTGCGGGTACCAGTGCCGGCGCAGCCGTTCCAGTTGGAGCAGCAGCAGGGCGCCGCTGGGCAGCGGGTCCTCCATCGCGGCGGCGGAGTGGACGTGGGTGTGCAGGCAGGCGGCGACGGCGTGCAGCAGGCAGTACTCCTTGGCGAGGTCGAAGAGTTCGGCGGACTGCCCGTACGCGCGGCCGAGTCCGGTCTTGAGCGTGCGGCTGCGCGCGTGCAGGGCCGGGGCGCGGCCGAGGAGTTCGGCGGCGGTGTCGGCGGCGCGCCGCAGCCGGTCGCCCTCGGCCCTCCCGGCGGTCCCGGCCCCGTCGGCGAGGCGGCGCAGGGCGGCGAGCGAGGCGGGCGCGGCGAGCAGGGCGTCGTCCCGGCCGCGGCTGAACAGCTCCTGGTCCCAGGGGCGGTAGAGCGGCAGCGGCCGGTCCATGCCGTACAGGTCGGCCACCCGCTCCTCGGCCGCGTCGGCGGCACCCGCGGGGGGCTCGACGGCGGCGGCGAGCAGTCCGTCCAGTTGCAGGGCGAGGTTCTTGAGGTTGACCACGGTGTTGCCGTCGGCGAAGTTGGCCACCAGCAGGTCGCGGAGCATCTTCTGGTGGATGCCGTGGTGCGGGTCGTCGCGGAGGTAGAAGCGGGCGCCCAGCACCACGTTGAGCTGGGACATGGTGCGTTCCAGCATGGTCGGCACCAGGTACTTGGCGACCGAGGACCAGACGCTGGCCTGCTCCGGGACGAGCTGGAGGCTGCGGACGGCGCCGAGGCTGACCGCGTCGGCGACCATCAGGTCGGCGAAGCACTCGGTCAACTGCCTCCGGGAGTAGGGGATGTCGCTGACGGTGCGGCCGAAGATGACCCGGTGCTCGGTGAAGTCGAGGGTGCCGCGCAGTGCGGTGTCCACCGCGGAGAGCGCGATGGAGCCGATCAGGGTGCGGGCGACCTGGGAGGTCTGCAGGGCGATCTCCAGGCCGGCGCCCTCCGCGCCGAGCCGGGCGGAGTTGGGGACGAACACCCCGTCCACCCGGATGCCGCTCATGTCGATGGCGCGCAGGCCGTGCAGCCGCTCGTTGGGCAGCTCCTCGACGGAGCCGGCCGGGGTGCGGCGCTTCTCCAGCAGCAGGATCGAGTAGCCGGCGGGGCCGCCGGACTCCTTGGTGCGGGCGAAGACGGTGAGGCCGTCGGCGACGCGGGCGTTGCCGATCAGCCACTTCTCGCCGGTGAGCAGGTAGCCGCCGTCGACCTTGTCGGCCCGCAGTTCGTTGCCGAGCACGTCGCTGCCGTGGTTGCGCTCGGACAGGCCCCAGGCGTAGCGGCTGCCCTGCTTCACGGCGTCGACCAGGTACTGCTTCTGCTCGTCGGTGCCGGCGATCCAGGCGGGCAGGAAGGCCAGGCTGGTGATGATCAGGGCGGTGGCGGTGGTCGGGTCGCGGCGGGCGACGAGGCGCAGCAGGTTGAAGCCGGTCTCCACGTCGCCGGCCCGGCCGCCCTGGGCGGCGGGGATGTTGTACTCGTGCACCCCCCAGCGCTGCAGCAGGTTGACGAAGGGGTAGGGGTACTCCTCGCGTTCGTCGTGGTCGAGGATCCGCTCGAACGGCATCCGGCTCGCCGGGTCGTGCGGGTCGCCGAGGTGGGCCTCCAGCTCGGCGGCGAGCTTGTCGAGTTCTGGCTTCGGCACCGGTCTCCTCCGGGTCGCGTGGATCGGTCGCGTGGATCGGTCGCGTGGGTGCAGGGGTGTCGGTCAGGCCAGCGGGACGGGGACGGCGGAGAACAGCCGCCCGCCGTCGTGCAGCGCGAGCGCGGTGTCGAGGGCGGGTGCGAGCAGGTCGGCCCCGCGGCGCGGGTCGGTGCCGTCGGCGCGGGCGAGCAGGTAGCCGAGGCAGGCGCCGAGCCAGCCGGCCGAGCCGGGCGGCTGCCCGTGCAGCGGCAGGTGGCGGCTCGCCCACCACAGCTGGAGGCAGCAGGCGGCGGCGTGCAGCCAGGCGAACCGTTCGGCGAGGTCGACCAGGGCGAGGCCGGGGCCGGCCTGCTCGACCTCCTCGGGCAGGTCCTGCAGGGCGCCTTGGAGGCGTTCGGCGAGGGCGGCCGCCTGTGGGGCGCCGCCCTCCGCGAGGGCGGTCGCGGCGGGGCCGGCGATCGCGGCGAGGGTGCCGGTCGGCAGGTCGCGGCCGCGGGCGTTGAGGTCGAGCCGGGCCGGGTCGTAGGGCGGCAGCGGCGCGTCCAGGGCGAAGACGGTCGCGGCGTCCCCGGCCGGGCCGGCCGGGGCCTTGGCGAGGGCGGGCAGTTGGCCGGTGAAGGAGCGGAGGTTGGCCAGGGTGCTGGTGTCGACGACCCGGACGAGGGCGGCGTCCCGCTGGAGCTTCTGGAAGAGGCCGCCGCCGGGGCCCTCGGTGCGCAGCACGGCGCGGGTGGCGAGGGTGGCGCCGCAGCGGGCGATCGCGTCCTCGACGGCCTCGGCGACCACGTGCTTGGCGGCGCAGCCCCAGATGCTGAACTGCTCGGGGGCGAGGTGGATGCCGCGGGCGGCGGTCAGGGCGACGGCGTCGGCGGCGAGCAGCGCGGCGGCGGCGATCGCGGACTCCCGCCGCTGGTGGGAGGTGTCGAGGAGGCGGCTGCGGCCGGTGCGGCGTTCGGCGGCGAAGCCGAGGGTGAGCCGCAGGGCGGTGTCGGCGCAGCCGAGGCTGCCGGCGGTCGACATCAGCCGGACGACCTGCTGGGCCTTGACCGCGGCCTCCAGGGCCTCGCCGGGCCGGCCGACGACGCGGCTCCCGGGGACGGGGAGGCCGTCGAAGCGCAGGTGGGCGAAGTCGATGCCGCGCATGCCGCCGGTGGGCACGGCGGGGCCGCGGTCGAGTTCGGGCCCGGCCGCGGCGAGGTCGAGCAGGACGGCGGTGAAGGAGCCCGGTCCGCGCTCCCCGGTGCGGGCGACCACGTAGGCGGCCTCGCAGCGCTGCCCGAGGCCGACCATCCACTTCTCGCCGGTGAGGCGCAGGCCCGGGCCGTCCGGGTCGCGTTCGAGGCGGGCGGTGTTGGCGAGCAGGTCGCTGCCGTGCTCGGCCTCGGAGAGCGCGAAGGCCACCGCGCCGCCGCCGCGCAGGAGTTCGGCGACCTCCTGCTGGTGGGCGGGCGAGCCGTGCAGCCGGACGCAGGTGGCGGCGGTGATGGAGAACATGGTGGCCGGCATGGCGTTGAGGTCGCGCCGGGCGGCGGTGCGGACGAGCAGCAGGCTGCGGTCGAAGGAGCGGAAGGTGCCGCCCCAGTCGGCGGGCAGGTAGTCGAGGTGGAAGCCGGTTCCGCGCAGGGCGGCGGCCAGCGCCTCGGGGTACTCCCCGGCCTCGTCGCGGCGGGCGGCGGCGGCGAAGCCGTACGGGTTGGCCGGGTCCTCGGCGGGGCCGAGCGTCTGCTCCAACTGCGCGGCGGCGGAGCCGAGTCCGTCGAGCGGGCCGGTCATCTGGCGCCCTCCAGGGTGGTGACCGCGGACTCCAGCGGGACGGGCCGGTAGTCGGCGGCGGCGGCCGGGACGTGCACGCCGGCGGTGCGCAGCTGGGCGATCCGGGTGTGGAAGGCGGCGCCGCGCATCAGGTGGTGGGCGACCTCGGCGACCCGGCGGTTGCCGGGTGCCTTGAGGTAGCTGGCGGTGACCCAGTCGTTGAAGCTGCCCATCGCCGGGCCGCACCAGATCTGGTAGTCGAGGGTGCGGTCGGGGTCGCCGGTGACGGCCCAGCGCGAGGACATCCCGAGGTACCAGCGGAAGACCAGGGCCATCCGCCGCTTGGGGTTGCCGGCGGCGCGGGCGAGCTGTTCGGGGTCGCGGCGCTCGAAGTAGCCGACGCACTCCTGCCAGACGTCGGCGAGCGGGCGGCGGAAGACCTGGGCCTCCAGCCGGGCGCGCTCGGCCTCGGGCAGCGCCTCCAGTCCGTCGTACGCCTGGTAGAGCTCGTAGAGCTTCTTGGCGCGCATCGGGAAGAGCGTGCCCTTCTTCAGCACCTGCAGCTCGACGCCCAGTTCGAACATGTCGGCGGCGGGGGCCATCTCGCAGTCGGCGATGCCGGCCTCGGCGAGCAGCGCCCTGGCCGCCTTCGAGGCGCCGGACTCCACGCAGGACTGGTTGACCGAGCCGGTGACCACGTAGGCGGCGCCCATGGCGAAGGCGGCGGCGACGGCGGACGGGGTGCCGAGCCCGCCGCCGGCGCCGACCCGGACGGGGGCCGGGTAGCGGTGCTCGCGCTGCACGGCGTCGCGCAGCCGCAGGATGCTGGGCAGCAGGGCGGGCAGCGGCCGGCGGTCGGTGTGGCCGCCGGAGTCGGCCTCGACGGTGATGTCGTCGGCCATCGGCACGTACTTGGCGAGGTCGGCCTGGAGCGGGGTGATCAGGCCCTGTTCCAGCAGGGCGCTGACGGTGGCGGCGGGGGCCGGGCGCATGAACCGCTCGGCGGTCTCGGTGCGGGAGATCTTGGCGATCACCCGGTGTTCGGCGACCGGGCGGCCGTCCGGTCCCGGGCGCAGCCCGGCGAGCCGGTAGCGGACGATGTGCGGGCTGAGCGCCATGAAGGCGGAGGCCTCGACGCAGCGGACGCCGTGCCGCAGGAACAGTTCGACGGCCTCGCGCTCCAGCCGTTCCTCGCTGGGGCTGTGGATCAGGTTGACGGCGTAGGGCAGGCCGGGGATCTCGGCGGCGAACCGGGCGAGCGCCTCCGCGATGTTCTCCGGCAGCAGGCCGGCGGCGCCGAAGGAGCCGAGGAACCCCTGCCGGGCGAGGGCGATCACCAGGTCGGCAGAGGCGATCCCGCCGGCCATCGCCCCGGCCAGGTAGGGCTGGCGGACGCCGTGCGCGGCGAGGAAGGCGGCCGAGCCGAGCCGCTGCGGGGGCAGCGGTGCGGCGGCTGCGAGCAGCGGCAGGCCGCTCTCGCGGCCGCCGGACGGGACGGCGCGGCCGCCCGCGGCGGCGCCGATGCCCTGCGGGGTGCGGACGACGAAGCAGGGGCGTTCCAGGTCGGCGAGGGCCTGGTAGATCCCGGCCGGGTCGGTGCTCGGGTACTGCTCGCCCTGCCAGAGCAGTGGTGTCTGGGGGTGGTTCATGATGGGCTTCCGTCTCCTCGGGCGGGCGGTCAGGGGGTGGCCGACTGGGACCGGACCTCGACGGCCACGCCGGTGAGCTCGTAGATCCGCAGTCCGGGCTTCCACAGGTCGGCGTCGGCGACCACCACGAGCCGGCCGTCCTGGCGGCGGACCTCGCGGACGTGCACGTCGAAGCGGAGCTCCTCGTCGTGGCGGAGGATCTGGCCGCGGTACTTCCAGCCGAGTTCGACGTCGGTGGCGAGGGCGAAGTGCGGCCGCTCGATGCCCTCGGCGAGGCCCTCCTCCAGCACGTACAGCCGCAGGGCCTGCAGCACGGCCTCGACGCCGAGCGAGCCGGGCATCACCGGGTCGCGGTGGAAGTGGCAGTCGAAGTACCACTCGTCGGGGCGCACCGCGCGATGGCCGTGCAGGTAGCCCTTGCCGTGCCGGCCGCCGTCGCGGACCAGGTCGACCCGGTCGACGAGGTGGAAGTGGCCGCCGGGCAGGTGCAGCAGGCCGCCCGCCGGGTCGGTGAACGCCGGCGCGTCGTCGGGGAGTTCGATCCGCCGGACGCGATCGGCGGCGGGCTTCTCCTGCTCGATCCAGGGGGCGGCGTACTGTCCGGCGTCCAGGCCGGCCTGGTTGGCGAGGGCGGCGTCGCTGAAGTACCCGAAGAGGGACTCGCCGGTGTAGAAGACCTCGCCGTCGGCGGAGAGCTCGTAGCTGAACTTCTGCAGCACGGCGCCCTGGACGGCGCTGGTCATCAGCAGCTTGGAGTGGTGCCGGACGGTCCTGCCGCGCAGGTCGAGGTCCTTGACCAGGGTGGCCCGCCCGTCCAGGTTGCGGATGGCGCACTCGGTCTCCGGCTGCTTGAGGGTGGCGCCGAGGTAGTAGCCGAGCAGGATGGCGGCCTGCAGCGAGGTCTCCATGTACACGCAGTTCGGCATGTGCGGGTGCGCGTTCTGCGCGTAGTACCAGGCGTCGGCCGGGGAGTCGTACTCGGTGACCATCTCCGAGCCGGGGCCGAGGTCGCCGCGGACGCCCTTGAGCTGCATGATCCGGTCGACGAACTGGAAGTCCCCGTTGGGGATGTAGGGCGCCCGGCTGCTGCGGTACACGTCGAACTCGGGGCCCATCGCGGTGCCGAGGTCGCCCTTGGCGGCGTGCGCCAGGTGCAGCTCGTTGATCATCGCGGGTTCGCCGGAGCGGTTGCGCCGGCCGAGGAAGGCGGGCACGCCGCCGGTCTCCGGCCGGTACGGGGTGCCCTCCTTCTCGCGGATCTGGATGCCGAAGTTGCGCATCCGGATCACCGGCTTGTCGCCCAGGTACACCAGGACGTCGGCGATCACCGAGGGCCGCGGGAGCAGGGTGAGCTCCATGACCTCGATCTCGTAGCGGATCTCCCGGTGCTGCGGGGTGATCTGGCCGCGGACCTGCACCTCGGTCTGCAGGCCGACGATGGTCTGGAAGCGGGCGTCCGGCAGCACCAGGTGCATGCCCTGGTGCAGCAGGTAGGTCTGCAGGGCCTGGACGGCGCCCTCGGCGACCATCGAGCCGGCCAGCACGGGGTCGTCGGGGAAGTGGCACTCGAAGTACCAGGCGTCGGGCTGCAGCTGCTTGGTGGCGGTGAGGGCGCCGAGGCCGCGCGGGCCGCCGGTGCGGTCGATCCGCAGCTCGTCGATCATCCGCAGCCGCGCGTCGGGCAGGCGCAGCGCGGGGTTGAGGCCCTCGTCCTGGGCGTGTTCGGGGCCGAAGACCTCGCCGGGGCGGCCCTGGGCGAGCAGTTCGAGGTCGGCGGCGGTGAGGTGGTCCTTCCCGGTGCGGGCGAGCGGCTTGAACCACGCCTTGGTCAGGGCCGCACGGGCGGCCTTCTCCTTGGCGGTGACGACCACGCCGAGCGGGGTGTCGAGTTCGGCCCGGCTGAAGAACCCGGCGGAGGCGTCCTTGAGTTCGAGGATCAGCTCGCCGTCGGCGTAGCAGAGGTAGCTGAAGAAGAAGAGCGTGGTGTCGCCCTGGGTGACGAACCGGTTGATCGAGATGTCGTAGCGCAGGGTCTGCCCGGCCCGCGGCAGGTCGCCGTGGAAGACCAGGGTGGAGTCGAGCAGCCGGTAGACCCGCTCGCCCTTGTTGCGGAAGTCGATGCCGAGGTAGCTGATCAGCAGCAGGTCGCACTGGCCGGCCTCGATGGCGACCGCCGGCGGCACCCCGCCGTCGACGGCGTACCAGGCGTCCTTCGGTACGTCGTACTCGGTGCGGATGAAGGACGGCTCGTAGACGCCGGTCTCGGCGCGCAGCTCGGTGACCCGGGTGACGAAGTGGTACGGCGGGGCGGGCAGCCGGACGCGCTTGGCGTAGCCGTCGATCTCGGCGAAGGCGGGGCCGAAGACGTCGGCGACCCGGCCGGTGGCGAAGGCGAGCAGGTCGTCCTCGTCCCAGATGACGCCGGGTTCCCCGGCCGGGACGACCGCGGTCGGCTCCAGCACGGCCGGCACCGGCAGCGCCTGGACGGGCACGGGCAGGACGGGCACGGGCGGGACCGGCACGGGCGGGACCGGCGGCAGTTCGAGCCGCGGGGCGAGCTCGATGGCCTGCCGCTCGGGCTCCGGCAGCGGCGCGGGGTCGGCGGGCGGGGCTTCGAGCAGCGCCTCGGTGCGGGCCAGGGTGCTGTCCTGCAGGACGCGCTGGGTCTCCATCACCACCGAGTGGGTGGCCATCAGCTGCTCGCGCAGTTCGCGGACGAGGTCCTGGGCGCCGTAGCTGCCGCTCTCCGCGGCCGGAGCCGGGGCGGTCGCCGGCGGTGCGGTCACCGGCGGTGCGGCGGGGGCCGGTGGCGCGGGCGCGGCCTCGGCGGCCGGCTCGCTCCACGGCAGGAAGGAGATCGGCTCGCCGTCGAAGGCGATGACCTCGGGGTCGGCGAGGGTCGGATCGGCGGGCATCTGCTCCTCCGGCGAGAGGGGGGACGGTCCGGGCGGGCCGGGCGGCGCTGCCGGCGGCGGAAGGCGGGGGTCTGCGCCGCCCGCCGCACGGGCGGCGGACGGCGCGGGAACGGCGGCGACCGCGGCGAGCACGGGCTCCGGCGCGGCGGCGGGTACGGGGGTCGCAACGGTCTCGGCCAGCAGTTCCGCGGCTGCGGCGGCGATCCCGGCGGGGACGGACGCGCCGCCGCCGACCGGGAAGAGCACCCGGCGCCGGGCGGGCACCGCCGGCGCGGGCCCGAGCAGGCCGACGAGGTCGAGCGGCACGCCGTGCGCGACCAGCCGGGCGGCCAGCTGCGCGACGGTGCGGGCGGTCGGCACGCCGCGCCGGTCCACGCAGACCGCGACGTGCGGGGTGTCGCCGAGCGTCTCGCGCACCCAGCGGGTGCAGGTGGCGCCCGGGCCGACCTCGACGAAGTAGCGGAAGCCGCGGTCGTGCGCGGCCCGCACCAGCCGCGGGAAGTCGATCGTGGAGCGGAGCGTCTGCGCGATCCGGCGGGCCGTCTCCGCGCTGTCCAGGGCCGGGACGGGCCCGTAGTCGTAGGCGCTGAGCAGTTCCAGGCCGCCGGCGGAGCCCATCGGGTGGTCGTTGAGCCCGGCGAGGCCGTCCAGGTCGGGGTCGACGACCGGGCAGTGCATCACCCCGTTGACGGGTGACCTGGCCGCGGGGCAGCCCAACTCCTCGATCAGCGCCCGGCACTGCGCCGGGTCGCCGGCGATCACCAGCTCGCCCGGGGTGTTGACGTGGGTGAGGAACACCCGGTCGTACCGGGCGAGCGCGGCGCGGACGCGCTCCGCGTCGGCCAGCAGCACATGGCCGGCCCAGACCGCGGAGTCGGGCACGGAGTCGGCCAGGCCCCACTGCTCGCGGACGGCGGTGCGCCGCCCGTTCAGCCGGTGCCGGAAGATCGGCGTGGCGCTGATCCGGTCGTCGCGGCGGGCGCCGCGCTGCCAGCCGCCGGTGGCGAACAGCATGCTGGACTCGCCGAGGCTGTAGCCGAAGGCGCCGTGCGCCCGGACGCCCAGCAGGTCCCGCACCAGGTCGGTGTACAGGATCGCGAAGGTGGTGCCGGTGGCCAGCATGAACGGCAGGTCGTCGCCCAGCTCGGCCTCCAGGGCCATGAGTTCGCGACGGCCGGGGTCGATCTGGGTGCGCGGGTGCAGCCGGGCGGCGCGGAAGGTGTCGTCGGGCCGCTCGACCTCGGCCTCGAAGCGCTCCAGCAGGCCGGGGAAGGCCCGGAAGAGGTCCCGGCCGAGCCCCGGGTAGGAGGTGACCGCGCCGGGGTAGACCAGCGCGACCTTGCCGTCCGGGCCGATCGGGCGCGGGGTGAAGCAGCTGCCGGCCGGGGTCGCCCACTCCTCGCCGCGCTCCCAGGCGCCGGGCAGGTCCTTGGCGGCCGCGGCGAGCTGGCGGCCGAGTTCCTCGGCGTCCCGGCCGACCAGTACGACCCGCGGGGTGCCGGCGGGCAGGGCCTCGGCGGCGGCCCGGGCGAGCGCGTACGGGTCGGCGCCGTCGGCGAGCAGGCCGCGGTGGCGTTCGACGGCGGCCAGCATTCCGGCCGGGTCGTCCGCGCCGAGGGCGAGCAGCACCGGGCCGCCGGCCCGCTGCCAGGCCCGCTCCTCGACGGCGCCGCTGGTGGCCGCCGCGGAGACCACCAGCCGGCCGTGCGCACCGCCCTCGGCGATGAACGAGACGGCGGCGTGCCGCCGTCCGGTCCGCTCGGTGCGCAGCCAGGGACGGGAGGTGTCGGCGAGGTGGCAGCCGGTGGCTGCGAGCCGGTCCGCGAGTTCGGGGGCGGGCCGCCGCCAGCCGGGGACGCCCGGCAGGTAGCCGTGGTGGACGGCGAGGACGGCCCGCAGCAGACCGGCCATCGCGGCGGCGCCCTGGGCGTCGCCGATGTGGGCACGGGCGCTGCCGAGCGCCGGGCCGGGGGTGCCGGCGGGGTGGACGGCGGCCAGCGCGGCGAGTTCCGCGGCGTCCTCGGCGGCGGTGCCGGCCGCGTGGGCCTCCAGGTAGCCGATGTCGGCGGCGGTGATCCCGGCGGCTTCGTGGGCCAGGGCGGCGGCCTCGGCGAGCGCGCCGGCGTCGGCCTCGGGCAGCGCGCCGTCGACGGGGGCGGCGTGCCGGACGGCGACGGCGTCCAGCCGGGCGTAGGCGGGGCGGCGGCCCTCACCGGTGCGGGTGAGGACGACCGCTCCGGCGCCCTCGCCGATCCGCCAGCCGCCGGTGTCCGCGCCGAAGGCGAGGCCGGGGCCGGTGGCGGGGGCGCCGTGGGCGGCGGTCCGCTGCACCAGGTTCTCGGGCGAGCCGGCGAGGTCGACGGCGCCGACCAGGACGGCCTCCACGCTGTCGTCGAGCAGCAGCAGCCGGGCGGTGTCCAGGGCCTGCGCGGTGCCGGCGCCCTCGGCGGAGACGGTGAAGGACGGGCCGGTGAGGTTCCACAGCGAGGAGATCCGGCTGGCCATGATGTTGCCGATGTAGCTGAGCACCTCGTTGGCGACGATCGGCTCGTGCACGCCGTCGCGGGCGATCGCGGTGAGCCGCTCGCGCTGTCCGTCCGTCAGGTCGGTGCCGGCGAGCAGCTCGCGCAGGTACGCGGCGATCCGGTGGCGGGCCAGGTGCAGGTGGGCGGAGGGCTCGATCTCCATCGCGACGACGACGGCGATCCGCCGGGCCTCGGGTGCGGAGGTGCCGGGGGCGGGCGTGCGGCTGTACCCGGCGTCGGTGAGCGCCTCGTCGGCGACCTTGGACATCAGCGCGTGCTGCAGGTTGTAGTTGCGCAGGTCGGCGGGCGGGATCCGGTGGTCGACCGGGTCGAGGCCGACGGTGTCGACGAAGGCGCCGACCGGCGGGGTGCCGGGGCCGACCCCGGCCGCGGCGAGGGCGCCGTCGGTGCTCTCCTCCAGTCCGCGCCAGCGGCGTTCGGGCAGCGGGCGGAAGGAGTCCAGCCCGTCGTGCACGGCCCGCTCGAAGGCGGTGGCCGATTCGAAGGCGCCGAAGTGCGCGCCGAGGCCCACGATGTCGGGCGTGGGCAGCGCGGTCGCCGGGGCGGTCGCGGCCTGCGCCGGGACGGCGTCGGAGAGCACCACGTGCGCGTTGGTGCCGCCGAATCCGAAGGCGGAGACGGCGGCCCGGCGGGTGCCGGGGGCACCGGGCCAGTCCCGTCCGGTGCGGACCAGGGCGGTCGCGGCCGCCCCACCGGGCCCGGGCACCGGCTCGGTGACGCCGACGGTCGGCGGCAGGTGGCCGTGCTCCATGGCGAGCACCACCTTGAGCAGGCTGCTCAGGCCGGCGACGGTCAGCAGGTGGCCGATGTTGCCCTTCACCGAACCGAGCAGCGGCAGTTCGCCGTGCGCACCGAAGAACCCGGCGACCGAGGCGGCCTCGGTGGTGTCGCCGATCGGGGTGCCGGTGGCGTGGCACTCCAGGTAGTCGACCTCGGCGGGCGAGACGCCCGCGGCCCGGTAGGCCAGCTCGTAGGCGCGGTGCTGGCCGGCCTCGTCCGGCACCAGGAGGTGGCGGCCGCCGCCGTCGTTGGACAGGCCGATGCCGTCGACGACGGCGTGGATCCGGTCGCCCTCGCGCAGCGCGTCCTCCAGCCGCCGCACGGCGACCATGCCGGCGCCCTGGCCGGTGAGGATGCCGGCCGAGCGGGCGTCGAAGGGCTGGCTGAACCCGTTCTCGGGGTAGGCGTGCAGGTCGGAGAAGCAGAGGTGGATCAGGGTCGGGTCGGGGGCGCAGACGCCGCCGGCGAGCACCAGGTCGGCCTGGCCGGTGGCGAGGTGGTCGCAGGCCAGCTTCAGCGCGTACAGCGCGGAGGAGCAGGCGGCGTCCAGGGCGTACCGGGGGCCGCCGAGGCCGAGGGCGGCGCCGACGATCCGGGCGGGCGCGCCGCTGACCCGGGCGTCGGCGGGGTCGCGGCGCGGGGCGGTGTCGGGGCGGCCGGGCAGGTCGAGGCCGGCCCGGCGCAGGCCGGTGCGGACGGCCTGCTCGACCAGCGGCAGGCTGAGGTCGGCCGAACCGGGCGTCGGGAACGAGTAGTTGCCGAGCACCAGGCCCGTCCGGGCGAGCAGCTCGGGGCGGTCGAGGTGGCCGCCGGTGCGCAGCGCCTCGCGGGCGGTGTGCAGCGACCAGTGGAAGACCCGGTCGAGGCCGGCGAGGCGCTCGGCGGCGATCCGGTAGCCGGTCGGGTCGAAGGCGAAGCCGCGGACGAAGCCGCCGCGGGTGCAGGTGATGCGGTGCTGCGGGTCGAGGTCGCGGGGGTCGGCGGGCGGTCCGAAGACCTCCGGGCCGCCCTCGGCCCGGCTGTCCGTCCCGCTGACGAGGTTCTGCCAGAACCGGTCCGGCGTCTCGGCGCCGGGGAACAGGCAGGACAGGCCGACGATGGCGTACGTGCTCATGGAAGCGGTGGTCCCTCCGGTCCGTGCGGCGGTCCGGCCGGCCTGCTGGGGTGCGGCCGGCCGGACCTGCCGGGTCGGGTGCGTCAGCTGCGGGCGAACTTCGCGGCCAGCTGCGGGGTCGACACGAGGCTGACCCCGCTCAGCCGGGCGAGGACCCGTCCGCCGTGGCCGACGGCGGTGACCGTCAGGCTCGCCGAGGTGCCGTTCACCGAGGCGGGTTCGACCACGGCGAGGAAGGTCTCGCCGTCGGCCGGCGCCCGGTGCAGCTCGGCGCGGGCCACCGAGAGCGGCAGGCTCGCCGTGGCGCGGAACAGCCGCATCCAGACCAGGCCCGCCTGCAGCAGCAGGTCGGTCGTGCCGGGCCGGTACAGCGAGCCGGCGAACGCCCCTGCGGCCGCGGCCGGTTCGGGCAGCGCGCACTCCAGCACCAGCCGGAACTCGTCCTCGGCCAGCACCCGACGGACGCCCTGCAGGGCGGCGCCGTGGAAGAGCGTGCCGTCGGCGTAGAACCCGCCGGCGTCGCGTCCGCCGCCCGCGGCCGGCAGCCCGGCCAGGGTCGGGTGGTTGAGCTCCGTCGCCGGGTCATTGCCGAGCACGACCGTCGCCGCGTAGTGCGGGCGGACGGTGCCGTCCGCGGCGACCGAGCGGATCACCACCTCGGTGCTGGCCCGGTCGCCCGCCGGGGTGGCCGCCAACTGCAGTCGCTCCGGCAGCGCCTCGTCGAAGAGGACGCCCTTGTGCACCGCGAAGTCCCGCACCTGGCGGACGGTTCCGCCGCTGAGCCGTTCCACCGCGCCGACCGCCCAGCCGAGGGCGAGCGCCGCGGGCAGCACCGGCACCCCGCCGATCACGTGGTCGGCGACGATCGGCTCGGCGGCCAGCGCGGCCGCCGGGCGCTCCAGCACCACCGCGGCGGCGGGCACGGCCGGCTCGCGCACCGACAGCGGGGTGGTCGGGCCGAGCACGGTGACGGTGTCCTCGGCCCGCCCGGCCGCGAACTGGCCGGTGAACAGCGCCGTTCCGGTCTCCACCGGGATCAGCGTGATGCCGCGCTCCTGGAACACCGCCTTGATCTGCGGCGAGACCATCCCGCTGTCCCAGGCGCCCCAGTTGAGCGAGCTGACCCGGGCCGCGGGGTGCCGCCGCCGGAACGACGACGCCCAGGCGTTGAGCACCTCGTTCGCCATCGCGTAGTCCGACTGTCCCTGGTTGCCGAAGAACCCGGCGACCGAGGAGAACAGCACCACGTGCCGCAGCCGGTCGGCCGGCAGCGCCTCCACCACCGCGCGCAGCCCGCCGAGCTTCGGCGCGAAGACCCGCTCGACCTCGGAGGCCCGCTTGTTGGCGATCAGCTGGTCGGCCAGCACCCCGGCGCCGTGCACCAGACCGGTGACCCGGCCCGCGTACGGTGCCAGCGCGGCGGCGGTCGCGGCGGCGTCGGTGATGTCCACCGCCAGGTACTCGGCCTCGGAGCCGGCGGCCTTCAGCTCGGCGAGGGTCTCGCGGACCTCCCGCTCGCCGACCACCGCCCGGTACAACTGCTCCACCCGCTTCGGGGTGGGCTTCTCCCCCTCGGCCTTGAGCCGGGCGACAGCGGCAGCCTTCAGCTCGGCGGTGCCGGTCACCCCGGCCGCCCAGTCCGGCTCCTCGCCGAGTTCGGTCCGGCCGAGCAGCAGCAGGCCGGGACGGTGGGTGCGGGCCAGGTCGGCCACGCAGCGGGCGGTGATGCCGCGTCCGCCGCCGGTGACCACCAGCAGGTCGTCCGGGCCGACCTCGGCAGCGGTCGCGGAACCGGGGTCGGCGGCCAGGCCGGTGGGCCGCTCCGCGAGCGTCAGGGCGACCCGGCGGCGGCCGTCCAGGCCCACCTGCACCGGCTCGGCCGAGGCGTCGGAGACCTCCGCGAGCAGCAGCTCCGCGGCCGCGCGGTCGGCGACACCGGGCGCCAGGTCCACGGCCCGGCAGAACACCCCGGGCGCCTCCACCGCCAGCGTCTTCACCAGGCCGCCGTAGCCGCCGGCGGGGACGAGGTCCTCGGCGACGCCGGTGAGGCCGAAGGCCCCGTCCAGCCGGGTCACCGTGACGAAGCCCGCCCGGCCGGCCGAGGCGGCCCGGACCAGCGGCTCCACCAGGTGCTTGGCGACCAGCAGCCCGTGCGAGAGCCGGCGGACGCCGTCCGCCCACTCGGTGTCCCGACGGGTGTCGAAGACCACCGCGAGCGCGACCGGTCCCTCCAGCACCTGCTCGGTGCGCTCGGCGAGTTCGGTCGGGCCCCAGCCGGAGAGCGCGTGGTCCTCGACGCCGTCGATCCGGCGGGCGACGGACGGCAGCCGCAGCACCCGGACGGGCCGGCCCTGCGCCAGCAGCCGCTCGGCGACCAGCGGCACCAGGTCTCCGCCGTCGTCCACGAGCAGCGCCGCGGCACCCTGCGGGTAGGCGGCCACCAGCACGTCCGGGGAGGGGAGTTCGAGGAGCGCGGCCTGCGCCCGGCCTATCGCGCCGGTGGGCGCGGCGGGCTCCGGGCGGGGTGCGGGAACCGTGGACGCCTCGGGCGCGGCGGGCGCCTCGGTGCCGCCGATCGCACCGGTCATGAAGTCCACGATCTGGCCGAGGGTGCGCAGTTCGCCGAGCTGCTCGGGGCCGACGGCCACCTCGCTCGGGAACCGCTCCGAGAGCACACCCAGG